>JBGPVO010000073.1:0-7033 GCA_041491705.1 Verrucomicrobiia bacterium | reverse complement strand
AGTCAAGACGATTACCGTCACCCGCACGGGCGGCAGCGAAACCGGGACGAGCAATCCGTTCACGGTGAATGCAGGGGCGCTACATCATTTTGGGTTCAATGCAATCAGAAATCCGCAAATAGCCGGAACAGCGTTCAGTATCATGATAGCGGCACAAGACCAGAACAACAACACGGTGACCAGCTTCACCAACACGGTCAATCTGAGCACGACCGCGGGCACGATCAGCCCATCAGCATCAGGAGCGTTTTCGGGCGGACTGCGATCCCAGAGCGTCACCGTCACGCTGGCGGGCACAAACAAGACGATCACCGCCACGAGGACGGGGGGAAGCGAGACGGGAACCAGCAACGGCTTCGATGTGAATCCGGGCGCGTTTACCAAGCTGCAACTGCTGGTGCCCGGAGAAACAGCGGCACCGGGAACCGGCACCGGCAAGACCGGCAGCCCGTCGGCCCAAACAGCCAATGCGCCATTCTCCATTACGGTGAACGGCGTGGACGCGAACTGGAACCTCGTCAACACGGTCGTAGATTTCATTCAGATGACATCGACGGACGTTACGGCCATGTTGCCGCGCAGTGCGGCACTCATCGCCGGGACGAAAAACTACACGTTTGCTTTCGGGAAAGGTGGGGCCTACACGATCACTGCCTCCGACACGAGCAACGCGGGGATAGTCTCGAACACCAGTCCTTCCATCACCGTCGCCAACAGCCCGGTTACTGCGGCGACCGGCGGAAGTGCCATTTCAGCGGACACTGTCGGCGGTGCGTGGACCGCTCTAACAGGTCCCGTGTACACGGAATCGTCGGCGGGCAACATCGGGACCGGCACCATCATCTTGAACGCGCCAACCGGGTTCATTTTCGACACGGGATGCTGCCCGCGTGCGACCATCAGGATCAATGGTGACCCGACGTCTCTGACGAAGAACATCAACGACAACGTCAATAACGGCAGCATTCCGCTGACCGTGACCCTCACGCAAGTTACGTTCACAGTTACGTCCAAGAGCAGCGTAACGAACAAGCTCACTTGGCAGGATCTACGGGTCCGACCCACCGCGAGTGCCCCATTGGCCGATGGAATGATCACCAAATCCGGCTCCGCATCCATGGTGGGCGTCTCGAACAGCTTCACGAGCTTCGGCCAGCTTATGGAAGTTGGAGGAGCGTTCTATCAGTTGGCTTTTGGCACGATCAACAGCCCACAAGCGACGGGGACGCCGTTTAACATCACCATCATGTACCAGGATCAGTTTGGCAACACCGCCGCGAGTTTCACCGGCACGGTCGATTTGAGCACGACGGCCGGAACAATCAACCCGAGCGTTTCGGGGTTGTTCGTGGGCGGCCAGCGGACCGAGAGCGTGACCGTTACGGACACCGGTACCAACCAGACGATTACGGCCACACGAACGGGTGGCACAGAGACCGGTACGAGCAATCCCTTTACGGTATGCCCGCCACCCACGATCGAGAGCCAGCCAGCCGATCAGACCGTCTGTTCCGGCGACACGGGCAGCATCATCGTGGCGTCCAGCACAGGGTTGACTTTCCAGTGGAGAAAGAACGCGGTCAACGTTTCCGATGGGCCCACTGGCAACGGCTCGACCTACAACGGCGTGACCAACTCGACCTTGCAAATTAACAATGTGGCCGTAGCCGACGCAGTTTCCGCCGCATCGGGTTTTGACTGCGTTGTCAGCGGCGTGTGCGGTTTACAAGTGACATCGTCAAGGGCCGGCTTGGCGGTCAATCCGTCACCCACGGCGACCGTCAGCGGCAGCGGCACGATTTGCGCCGGCCAGTCGGCGATTATTCAGGCGGCGTTGACAGGCACCGGGCCATGGACCGTGACCTGGTCGGACAGCGTTACGCAAAGCAATGTCGCCGCCAACCCGGCCACGCGCTCCGTCAGCCCGGCTTCGACGACAACCTACACCGTCACGGCGGTCTCAGACTCTATTTGTGCGGATGGCACTTACTCGGGTGGCGCCACCATTACGGTCAATGCGATTCCGGCGGCGCCAACGGTGGGCAATAACGGTCCGATCTGTGCCGGCCAAACGTTGACCCTGACCGCGTCAACGGTGTCGGGTGCGACGTACAGTTGGACAGGACCGGATAGCTTCAGTTCCTCGGCGCAGAACCCGTCGATCGCCAACGCGACCACGGCAGCCTCGGGCACCTACAGCGTGACGGTGACGGTCAGCAGCTGCATCTCGACCGCGGCCACGACCACCGCCACAGTCAACGCGGCACCGACAGCGACCTGTCCTGCTGACATCGTTGTCCCCAGCGCCCTCGGCCGGTGCTCGAGCAATGTTACGTTTACGGTCGCGGCGACGGGCACCCCAACGCCTACAGTAGAATGCAAAGTCGGTCCGACTGTAATTACTTCACCACATACCTTTGCGGTCGGTACCAACACGGTGAACTGCACGGCTTCAAACAGTTGCGACATTTCCAGTTGCTCGTTCAAGGTGGTGGTGGTGGACAGCGAGAAGCCGACAATCAGTTGCCCAGCGCCGGTGACGGTGAGCTGCGCCTCGGCGGTGCCGGCGGCGGATACCAACTCGGTGATCGCCTCCGACAACTGCGGACCAGTGACAGTGAGTTTTGTCAGCGATGTGATCAGCAATCAGACCTGCGCGAACCGCTACACCGTGATCCGCACGTACCAGGCGACCGATTCTTCGGGCAACAGCGCCATCTGCACCCAGACCATCACGGTGGACGACGAAAGGGCCCCGACGATCAGTGGCCCGGTCGATGTCACCGCCAACACGGATGTCGGCCAGTGCTACGCCACCGGCGTCGCGCTGGACAGCCCGACCATTTCCGATGATTGTGGCGGCAGCGTCACGCTGACCAACGACGCGCCCGCCCAATTCCCGTCAGGCACCAATTGGGTCATCTGGACTGCCACGGACTCGTGCGGCAATAGCGCCGCCTGCACGCAGCAAGTCCTGGTGGCCAGCACCCAGCCGCAGCCGTTGCTCCGCATCATCTCCATCACGACTGAAGGCAACGATATCCGAATCACGTGGACCGCACCCGGCGGCAGTACCAACGTGCTGCAGGCTGCTTCGGGCCTCAGCGGCGATAACGCGAACGACTTTGCTGACTTTGGTCCACCAATTGTCTTGGTGGGATGTGGCGAGGTAACGACAAATTATCTCGATGCGGCGGCGCTGCATAACACACCGGCGCGTTACTACCGCGTCCGGTTGGTGCCCTGAATCCGGTCACCCTGACACCCGGTCTACGCTTCGCTCACTGGAAGGCATGACCATGCCGGCGTTCGGATCGGCTGCATATTCCGCTGGTGTGAAACGCAAGCAGAAGATTCGTATTCTACGGGAGGCCGGACGCAGGCAGGTCAATCCAAGAACCCTGTCGTTGCGCGGAAAAGACTGGAGCCGGCGATCAGACTTGAACTGACAACCTGCTGATCACAAACTGCGGAAAGCCGACAAACAGCCATCATTCCCCTGCCCTCAGTGAACAACGCTGCGTACGAAGTCCCGACCCGGCAAGTTCCCAACCCGCTCGCAGGAGTTCCTGCACACAACAGGCCCTGGTCAAGGGGCTGGTTTTAGAACGCAACCGTCTTTGAGGGTGACATTGAGGCCGCGCAGGCCGCCGCACCGGCCCTCGATGACGACCGGTTGACCGATCCGCAGCAGCGTCACTTTGTCCCCGCGGGTGGTGATGCCGACCAGCACGGTGCCACTCTCGGCGGGATAAACCGCCTTGTATTCGCTGGGCGGGTCGATGCCGCACACGACCCGCCGGGCCGGGTCGCCGGTCTTGAGCAGTAGTTCGTAGGGCCGGATGAAGGGCGGTTTGGTGAACGCGACGATCTCACCCTCGACCGTGATCCGTCCCTTTCCGTACCGCGCCCCAGCCGCGACCGGGTCTACGGCGTAGTGGGCCAGCAGATCCATCGAACTGACCGGCTTGCCCGGTTTGAGCGGCGGGAGGGATTCCATCGGCGGGGCCGTGTGAGCCATCGCGCCGGACTGGGCAGCCGCGGCGACTGCCCGGGCATCCTCGGCCGTTTTCTCCGCCTCGGCCCTGGCTGCCGCCGCTGCCTTGATCTGCTCGGCGGCTTTACGATCGGTTTCCTCCTTGGCTTGGCGCAGTTTTTCCTGCTCGGCCTTGGATTGCTTCAATTCGCGCTGGAGACTGTCCAATTCGGCGGCCTTGCGCTCGAGTTCTTCGAGCCGGGACTTCGGTACTGCGACCGTGTCCTCCTCGGCGTGAAGTGCCCGGATGCCGATGCCGAGCGCCAGCAACAAGCAGAGCAGGGTGGAGTAAAATCGTTTCATGGCGGAACCTCACCGGCGATTATCGTGGCGACCGGTCAAGTGTCAAACGGATTCCCGCAGTCCTATCTCTCTCCCATTTGAGGACAGTGATGAGAACGCCGGGATTCGGGCGGGTATCAGAACGGCCCTTCCACAGAAGTTCTCCAAAAACGACAACCCGCACAACTCATCGGAATTGCAGGTGGAAGGTTGGAGACGGATGTCCGAATCGAACCGACGTACAGGAGTTTTGCAGACTCCCGCCAGCAAGGATCACACTCTTGACTAAAAGATCAGAGGCCCGGGCACACGTGCACAACTTGCTGACCGAAAACGAATCGCGTTACGTGTGAAGCGGTTGTCCGGCCAAGAGCCTAGTGGTGCCTGATCGTAAGACCGGGCTCCCTCGCGAGCACTTGTGCCAGGCTGGCTGCCCCGCTACGCTCAATCGTGTCCCGATCGATGACAGTGACATCGTACATCCCATCCGTAATGCGGCCATCTCGTTTTATCTTGGCGGGGATGTATGATCCGGTGAGCATGGTCGGCTTCGTCTGCTGTGCCACTGCGGTGCCAGGCTTCAGTGTCTTCACCGTTTGGCTGGTGCCAGTCTGGGAAACGACTGCAGCCTTCGGAGATGAAGCCGCCTTGCTGGTTTCCTCCTCCGCCTGGCAGGTTGCCAACAACGGGTAACTCGCACAGAGAAGAGCAACGACCACTATGAAGTTTCGAGCTTTCATCGTTTGCCACGCCTTTACGCGGGAAAATAGCTCACATTGCCGCGCTTTGCAAGTGATGTCCAACTGTGGCGGCCGGCGGGCCGGCACGTAAGTGCGACCACTAACAACTCGCACTCGGGTCACGGCTGCTCCTGCGCCAATTGATGCAATCGTTCCAATCGTTTTGAATCAGCGCTCGCCAGCCAATCGTCTTTTGAAAGCAGATCGTAGGCCTGTGCAAAGTACTTCCTCGCCTCATCATGGCGCCCGAGGGCATGGAGGCATTCGGCAATTTCCTCAAACACGTAGCCATCGGGTTTCAGTTTTCCGTCCTCGATTTCCCGGCGAACCTCCTGTTGGAGCTTGAGCGCGTCGTCAAACCGGCCCATGGCGCGCCAGGTCTTACCGATCGCGTAGCGGGCGATGCGTGCCTGAGGTTCACGGTTGCGCTCGACAAACCATGCAAGGTCACGCTGAAAGCAGTCGAGTGCTTTCGCATACTCGGCCTTGTCGTACCGGGTCCACCCGACGTTGTTGTACAGCGAACCGAGCCAATTCTTCGCCTTTGGGTCGGCGGATGCCTCGGCGAGGGCGATGGCTTTGGCGTTCCATTCGAGGGCGCTGTCAGGCGGTTCGACAATCGCGAGCATGTGCGCGGCGTCGACCGCGTAGGAATCCAATTTTGCCGCCCGAGCTTTGTCCCATGCTTGATAAAAAAGTGGGCGCGCCTTATCTGGAAAGCCCGATGAGTTGAACGCACGGCCGCGTTCCAGCAAATATCGAATTTCCGTAAGCGACGGCAATGGGGCCGCGTGCTCCACGCGGTCCAATATCTTGTGGGCTTCGTCAAACTTGCGTTGGAGACCGAGCGCGCGGGCGATTTGAGTTTGCAGTTGGAGGCTCCGCTGCGTGTCTGTGACGGTCGGAAGCACCTCGATGAATCTCGCCTCACTCGCGGCGGGATCGTCATAATCCCAGAGCGAATCGAAGTCGATCGCGGCTTGGTGTTGGGCCATGGCTGTCAGGATAGCGGCGCGCGCGAAGACCGCAACCTGTAAGATGCCATGGCGAAACGCCGCAGGACAGCGCCCGATAAACGGTTCCGAGTCAGCACAATCACCATACCCTCAAATGACAACTGCCCCTTACCCCCTGTGGAGGGGTGAGGGGCAGCTTGCCGCACAATCGAGCGCCGTTGATATGTGAATCTAGAACTTCTTGCTCACTTCGAAGTAAACAAACCGACCGATGATGTCATAGCTCGCTTTGTCAGTGTTGTCCTCCGAGGACGACGAGATGAGGGGCGGTGCTTCATCCGTAACGTTATTGACACCCACCGTAACCTTGGTTCCGTCGTACCAGTCCCGCAGGGGTTTGCCCTTGCCGAGCTCGTAGGACAACTGCATATCGATGGAGAACCAATCCTCGACGGTCCAGGTCGGGCCGTCAGGATGCGCGGCGGTGCCGATCGTGGTAAAGGTCTCGTTCCTGAATGGGAAACCATACCCTTTGTCTTCCACGCTCGGGATATACCGGGCGTTGACCGTGTAGTTCCAGTTCTGGATGTCCCACGACAGCCCCGTGTTGACCGTGTAGTCTGGAATCAGCCCTTGCGCACCAACAGCGACCTGGGGATCCGTGTACTGGCCGTCATAGTGGAACGGCCCGCCAATCACCGGGTCTGAAAACAGGAACTTGAACACGACGTCCGCAGCAGCGAAGAACGTGAACGTACCCGCCGCCGCCGTCGGCAGTACATAGTTCGCCGACATATCGAGACCGTCCGTCTCCGTCTTGGCGCCGTTCTCCAGCGGAAGATCGAGCGAGCCCCATGTCGCATCGACAACCTGACTCTTGACGGTCGACGTCAGCTTGGTGTTGTTGGCAAACGTGTACAGGCCGGCGAACTGGGAGGCTGAACCGTTCGCATTCAGATCGTTCACGATTGCTTGCTGATCGACACGGAAAATGTCGTTCCGTGTTTGAATATGGTAGT
>JBGPVO010000072.1:0-7205 GCA_041491705.1 Verrucomicrobiia bacterium | reverse complement strand
CTACGCGGGCTTGCCGCTCGGCCTGGATTTCCAACGCCACGCGTTGCTCGCGGGTATCAGCCGTAAGATCGGCAAGAACGTCATCGCCCGACTGCGGTACGGCTTCTACGAATACGACGAGCCCAGCACCGGCGGCATCAACAACTACATCGCGCACCTCGCCAGCGCCAGTTGCACGGTGCACTTCTAAGGTCAGCCGGTCCCTGATTGGCCAATCAGTTCGAACCCGATGAACCTTGCTGTTGCCGCTCTCGCACCGCCCGTGCCAGGTTCTGGTGGGCTTCGGCGTCATGCGGATCGAGCCGGGTCGCCTCAAAGAAATGTTCAATCGCTTCGGCCAGCCTGCCCTGGCGGTAGAGGACAACCCCGATCCCGTCCTGGGCTTGCGCGTATCGCGGGTTGATGTGCAACGCCTCGGTGAAGTGCGCCAGCGCTTCCCCGTCCCGTCCGGCTTTCAATAACGCGAGACCCCAGTCGTATTGCGCCTGCGCAAAGTCGGGCCTCAGCCGGAGCACTTCGGCAAACGCCGGCCCGGCCTCGTTGAGTCGGCCTGCCGTCGCCAGTGCCAGCCCCAAACCATACTGCGCGTCGGGATTGGTTGGCGATTTCCGCACCGTATCCTGCCAAATGGAAACTTCCGTCCGATAATCCGCGTTACGCTGCAAGGTGGTTGCTGCCAGCCCGAGTCCCGCCAGGATCACCGCTCCGCAACCGAGCCGGCGACCGGCGCCACCGGCCACTCGTTGTTTGGCGAGTGTCCGATATGCCACGACCACCACCGCCGCGACGACGGCCATGAGTGGAAGGTACATCCGGTGCTCGAACGCGGGATGCAACAGCGGAATCACAGACGAAGTCGGCGCCAGCGTGAGAAAAAACCATGCCCCGAGGAACCCCGCGGCGTTTCTTCGACACAGCAACCACAACGTGGCGGCCAAAAGCACTGCAATTGCGCCACACTGCACCATGAACCATGGTCCTGACGGCTGCTGTGGCCAGCCAGAAAGCAGACACAAGCGATCAGGCCACAGGCTCAGGCGCAAGTAGTGCAGAATCACGCCAGGTTGCAGCCTGGCGTAATCGAACCACGCGACAGCCCGATTGCCGGACACCACACCCGCGCTGCCCACCCATTCTCGCTGGCCTGCGGACAGGAATGCGGCGAGCAACACCCAGGTGACCGCCAACCCGATGTAGAGCCGCCACCGCTTGCGCCAGGGTTCCGACCATGTCCTGGAAAGGAACACCCAATCATACGCCAGCACCGTGAATGGAATCACCGCCGCCACCGGTTTCGATCCCACCGCCAGCGCGCACGACAACACGGCCAGGCAATTCCATGCGATCGCTCGCGTTCCCGTTGCGCCACGGATAACACTGTACAACGTGAGCATCGAGAACAGGCCCGCCATGCTTTCGGACCGTTGAATGACGTAGGTCACGCTTTCCGTGTCGAGAGGATGCAGCGCCCAGAGCAAGGCCACAGCGAACCCCAGCCCATCGGCTGAGACGCCGAACGTTGCCGCCAACGGTTGCGTGCGCAGTGTTCGCCGCGCAACTCCCAGCAACACGAGAGCTGTCAACGCGTGCAGAATGTTGTTGGTTAGGTGGTACCCCGTCGGGTTCAGCCCGCCGAGTGCGTAATTGACAGCCAGGCTCCACTGCACGACGGGTCGCGAGGTGTTTGCCAATGGCTTCCACGCCGGCCAGAGACTGCGGATATTCTCGTTGTTCAGGATCCACGGAACATCATCAAGAACAAAAGGCGCATGTAGGTTGTTGCCGTACACGGCCAAAACAAGAACCGTCAGCAAAGCTGCCGACCAGCGCCATCGACAATTGGATTCTTCGGTTCTCATCACGAGACAGCGCGTCCAGACTCAGTCGGCAAATCGTAACGACGCGCACGCACTTTGGAAAGACCTCGTTAGTCTGGCCCAGACAACTTGTCGAACTGTCCCGGAGCCAGACGCCAAAATGTCAGGCAAATCGGCTCCAACCAGCCAGCAAGCATTTATCATATCTCGTTCCCGCACAATTTCTTACCATACAATCTGATCGTGTTGGCACCGCCGCTGCTAAATATTACATCGGGTATGGTCGCAGAAACCAATAACCAGGACGAGCTCAGGCTCCTTTTTTGGGAGACGACGGCTGGTTGCAACCTCGAGTGCATTCATTGCCGACGCATCGACGTGAGCAAGCAGCTGATGAAAAGCGATCTTTCCACCCAGGAAGCGTTGCTCTTCGTCCGCAACCTCGCCGAGTTCGCCAAACCGATCCTCGTCCTCTCCGGCGGTGAGCCACTCTTTCGCCCCGACATTTTCCAGATCGCGATCCACGCCACGGAACACGGACTGCCCGTTGCCCTGGCGACCAACGGCACCCTCATCGATGAGCGCGTCGCCCACGCCATTGTCGACAGCGGCATCAAGCGGGTCGCCATCAGCATCGATGGCGCGGACGAAGCGACCCACGACAGTTTTCGTCGCCAGCCCGGCTCGCTCGCCGCCGCGTTGAACGGCTTTCGCAACCTGCACCGCCTCGGCATGAGCATGCAAATCAATTGCACCGTCACCAGGCACAACGTCCACCAGATCGAGACGCTTTACGCCACCGCGAGGGAACTCGGTGCCGACGCGCTGCACCTGTTCATGCTCGTCCCGGTCGGCTGCGGAGTGCAGATTGCCGAGTCCAACATGCTGCCCGCCGAGGAGTACGAGCGCGTGCTCAACTGGATGTACGACAAGAGCCAGGAACGCGCGCTTCATCTCAAGGCCACCTGCGCGCCGCACTACTTCCGCGTCATGCGCCAGCGGGCCGCCTCCGACCATGTCCGCATCGAAGCCACTCACAGCCACGGCAAGCCCGAGCATGTTCAGGCCCGCGGCAATGGTCGTGGACACCCGGGCGGTCATCCCGGTGGAAACGGCAATGGTGGCGGCCCCAACATGGCGGCGATGACCAAGGGATGCCTGGCTGGCAGCGCGATTTGTTTCGTGTCGCACACGGGTGAGGTTTTCCCTTGCGGTTATCTGCCCGTCAGCGCCGGCAACGTGAAACGCCAGTCGATGCGCGACATTTGGGAGCGCTCGGAGGTCTTCGGTCGCCTGCGTGACGTCGAGCAACTCGAAGGCAAATGCGGGTTGTGCGAATTCAAAAAGATCTGCCTCGGCTGCCGCGCCCGCGCGTTTTACGCGACGCACGGCAATTACATGGCCGAGGAACCGCAGTGCATCTATGAGCCGCGCCGCCTGCGGAAGCAACAATCGTTGGAGGAAGCACTGTAGCCGTTGGCAATGTCAGGAGGTCCCAGAACATGATCAATATCACCAAGCTCTACTGTGGCGAAGAGCAGCCGGCCGACGGCCTGCGATATGGTCTCGGCCACGGCGCACCGAAGTCGGCGGCCGAACGCCGTCCGATCGTCGTCTGGAACGTCACCCGCACCTGCAACCTGCGCTGCGTGCATTGTTACTCCGACAGCTATGCACAGAAGTATCCCAACGAACTGACCAACGCCGACGCGAAACGCGTGATTGACGATCTCGCCGCGTTCCAGGTGCCCGCCCTGCTGTTTTCTGGCGGCGAACCGCTCACCCGACCGGATTTGTTCGACCTCATGCGCTACGCCGTCGGCAAGGGCCTCCGCCTTACGCTCTCGACAAACGGGACCCTGCTGGACGAAGCCGCCGCGAGAACACTCAAGGAGCTTGGCACCACCTACGTGGGCATCTCGCTCGATGGCATCGGCGAAACCAACGACATTTTCCGCGGCAAGAAAGGCGCGTTCGACGGCGCGGTGCGCGGCATGCGCCACTGCCGCGCAGTCGGTCAGAAGGTCGGCCTGCGTCTCACGCTCACCCGCCGCAACTGCATGGATTTGCACGACATCTTCAACTTCATCGAAGCCGAAGACATTCAGCGCGCCTGCTTCTACCACCTCGTCTACTCGGGCCGCGGCAATACGGCGGACGAGTTGACCACCACCGAGATTCGTCGCGCCATGGATATCATCCTCGAACGCACGATGACGTTCCACGAGCGCGGATTGAAAAAGGAAATCCTGACGGTCGACAACCACGCGGACAACGCTTATGTCTACCTCAAGCTTCGCGAGCGCGAGCCGGAGCGCGCCGAACAGGTCTACCAACTGATGAAATGGAACGGCGGCGGCGCGAATTCGTCGGGCATCGGCATCGCCAACATCGACACGCAAGGCAACGTACACCCCGACCAGTTCTGGCAATCGGCCACGCTCGGCAATGTGAAACAGCGTTCCTTCAGTGAAATCTGGTCCGACAACTCGATTCCGTTGCTCGCGGGTTTGCGCAATCGTCTGCCGCTGCTCAAGGGCCGCTGCGGACAATGCCGGTTCAAAGAAATTTGCGGTGGCAGCTTCCGCGTGCGCGCGGCGCAGGTCCATGGCGACCCCTGGGCCTCGGATCCGGCATGTTACCTGACGGATGAGGAGATCGGCCTCGGGGAGCCCGCCGCGTTGGCGATGTGACGGGCGCGCGGGCTGGAGTGGCCCCTGCAGTAGGAGTCTTACAATTTATGACGGTAGCAGCTAAAACGGACACGCATGTTCTGGAGTACCAGCGGGCACGGGCGCTGGGCGACGTGTCGCGCTACACCGCAGGGCTGCAGGTGCAGTTGAAAGACGGCGAACGCGTGTACATCGCCCTCTCGGCGCTGGAACTGGCGCTCTACTTCGAGAACGACCTCGCGCTGCATTACGACCTCGAAGGACGCCTGACAAAAGTCGCCCAGCCTGATTACCACCGCCGGCGCGGTCTGTCACATCACGGGCTCTCAACCCGCAAACGCACCATGACTGACGGCGGCGGCGTTGAGCGCTTCGTGATGCGCCCCGAGGACACCGATGCCCTCGTCAACGAGGCCCAGGAAAAGACCTTCCGCGTCTTGGAAGAACTGCTGGCCGGTCCGATCTCACCCGAGTATGCCAAGCCCGGTCCCGGACAGGCGCTCGCGGAGATTGTCCCGTTGCTAAATCGCGCCGCGAGATTCGATTTGAACGCGGCCCGGCTCGACGCGGAACGGTTTCATGCGATCTATGGTCGCGTCGCCGTGCTGCCGCCTGACCAGTACAACGCGCTCGTGTTGCAGGCAACGGAAGGCTGTGCCTATTCGTGCTGCCTGTTTTGCGAGTTGTATCAAGGCGTGTTCTTCAGCCGTAAAACGCCCGCGCAATTTGCCTGGCACCTGCGCGCGGCGATTGACTACCATGGCGAATCACTGCGGGCACGCCGTTCCATTTTCCTCGGCGAAGCCAATGCGCTCACCTTGCCCCAGCACGATCTGGTGGAAATCTTCGGGACGCTTCGCGATCACTTCGAGTTTCCGCCGTACCCGGAACAGCACGTGCCGGCCAACTGGTGGCTCGGACACAAGGCGCGCTTCGACGGAGTGAGCACGTTTCTGGATGCGTTCATGGGCCCCCGCCGCACGCCGACGGAGTTTGAGGAACTGCGCATCCTCGGCCTGCGCCGCGTCTACATCGGCCTGGAATCGGGCGACGACGACCTGCTGAAATGGCTCTGCAAGCCGGCGACGAGTGCCACCATCACCCGGTGCGTGACGGGCCTGAAGAATGCAGGGCTTACCGTGGGCGTGATCGCCCTGCTTGGCGCGGGCGGCCGCGAGTTCGCTAACGCGCACGTACGCGAGACGGCCCGTTTGATCAATGATCTGCCGCTCGGCCGTGACGACTTTATCTATTTCTCGCCGCTGGTGATTTACCCGAATAGCCGCTACGCGGAACAAACCGGCGCCCTGCGCATCGAGCCGCTGTCCGCCGCCCAAATGCACAGCCAGGAACAGGCCATTCGTGACGCGCTTCGCTTCGATGAACAACGTGGCCGACCACATCTAGGCCGCTACGAACTGGAATCGTTCATTTACTGATGCCCATGCACTGTCACGAAGACAACGCCGTCACCACCGCCGATCGTAAGGCGGTCGCGGGTCAGCCGATGCTCGTGCTGGTTGGCAACCCCAACGTCGGCAAGAGCGTCCTGTTCACCAGGCTCACGGGCAAGTTTGTCATCATCTCCAACTATCCGGGTACCACCGTCGAAATCGCGCGCGGGGGAACGTTCATTGACAACAAAGAGTTCACCGTGCTCGACACGCCGGGCGTCAATGAATTCGCGCCACGCACGGAAGACGCCCGCGTGACGTGTGATGTGATCCGCGATCACCCCGAGGCCACGATCATACAGGTGGCCGACGCGAAGAACCTTCGGCGCGCCCTGTTGCTCACGCTGCAACTCGCCGAGCTTGGCCGTCCGATGGTCCTCGTGTTGAACCTGATGGACGAACTTGACAAGTGCGGTGGCCACATCGACGTCCGCAAGCTCAGCGAAATCCTCGGCGTTCCCGTCGTGCCGACGGTCGCCATCGCGGGAACAGGGATTCATTTGCTGCAAAGGACCGTACCAGCGGCCTTGTCGCCGCGGCTGGACGTGCTGCCTGCGGAAAAATCGCAGCCGGGAGGACGCTCGTACGATCAGACGCATGCGTATCTGCAACGCGTGAACGTCATCCTCGCGCAGGTGTACACCATCACGCGACCGCGCCATGCGAGCTTCGCCCAGAAACTTGGCTGGTGGGCAACGCATCCCCTCAAGGGCCTCGCGATCGTGGCCCTGGTGCTGTACTTCACCTTTTGGTTTGTTGGCCTATTCGGCGCGGGCACGGCCGTTGGTTTTTTCGAGAAGGTCGTGTTCGGGCGTTACGTCAACCCGTGGGCCATCCGTGCCGTGGACACGGTGCTGCCCTTCCCGCACACACACGACACGCAAGAATCTCAGTACCGCTTGGAAATCCCGATCTCACCGACCCGCGGGATTTCTGTCTGGGAAAACACCCGGACCGTTACTGCGCCAACCTACTCACTTGCCCCGAGTGCAACGCTCGGGCGGTGGACCCAGGTGAGACGGTTGGCGCACGATTTCCTCGTCGGCGAATACGGTGTCATCACCATGGCGCTCAGCTACTCGCTGGCCATCGTATTGCCGATTGTCACCACGTTCTTCCTCGTCTTCAGCCTGCTCGAGGACTCGGGCTACCTCTCACGCCTCGCCGTGATGCTGAACCGGCTGTTCCGCAGCATGGGCCTCAATGGCAAGGCCGTGCTGCCAATGGTGCTCGGGCTCGGCTGCGACACAATGGCGACCATG
>JBGPVO010000071.1:0-7206 GCA_041491705.1 Verrucomicrobiia bacterium | reverse complement strand
GTCGGCTCGAACATGGCCAAGGCCACCCCGCTGGTAGGCGCCGGTGGGCCGTTCGCTGATTTTCTGCAGATTGGCGGCGTGCCGTTGGTGCATCCGGGCGATGACGCGCGATTCTTTCTCATCGGGGCCAAGGAGCTTGGCGGCACGACGTTGTTGCGGTTTTACGTGTTGCACTGCGTCGGCATTCCGCTGATCGCGGCGGTGCTGATGGCCGTGCATTTCTGGCGCATCCGCAAGGATGGCGGCGTCTCGGGACCGCTCTAAACGCTGGCGTGGGAGCGGACAGAATTTTCAATGGAACAAGCCACGGCAAGTCATAACGTTTTGTTCGAAGCATTCAAGGCGCTGGCAAATATCATGGCCAGCCCGAAGCTGAGTTTTGTGCTCGCCGCGGGCGGACTGTTGTTGATGTTGCGATTCCGCCGGCATGTGTTCAACTGGTGGCTCGGCTTGCTGATGATACTGGTCGAGGGATTCGTTGTCGTTTGGGGCATGAAGGACCCGAATTTCTACCTCATCGTCGGCAAGCCGGACAACGTCCCGATCACGGCGATGTTGTTCATCTCGACGCTGGTACTGTGGCTGGCAATGACACAGGCGGTGAACAACGACCGACGCGCCGAGCAAAAATTGCCACCGGACGAAAAAGAGAGTTCCAACCAGAAGACGTGGGTATGGCCGGACCTGCTGTACATCGAGTTCATCGCGCTGATCATCTGCTCGTTCGTGCTGATTTTCTGGGCAATTTACCTGCGTGCGCCGCTCGAACAGCCCGCCAATCCCGCGGCCACGCCGAACCCGTCGAAAGCGCCATGGTACTTCCTCGGATTGCAGGAAATGCTGGTGTACTACGATCCGTGGTATGCCGGCGTCGTATTGCCGACCATCATCATTGTCGGCCTGATGGCGATTCCGTACATCGACCTCAACCCGAAGGGTAACGGCTACTTCACGTTCGCGGAACGCAAGTTCTCGATCTCCATTTTCCTTTTCGGCTATCTCGCGTTGTGGGTGTTCATGATCATTACGGGCACATTCCTTCGCGGCCCGGGGTGGAATTTCTTCGGTCCGTTCGAGTACTGGGATCCGCACAAGGTTGTCGCGCTCAATAACGTGAACCTGTCCGACTACGTGTGGGTGGAATGGTTCCCACGGATTTACAACAGGACGCACATCGAGTGGTTCAATCAGGGCCTGCCGAACGTGGTGAACAAGGTGCCACAACTGATCCCACCCGACGGGGCTTCCATCAAGGCGTTCCTAGTAGAAGTTGGTCACGCCGGTAAACGTGAGTTTGCCGGCATTCTCTTTCTCGCGTTCTATTTCCTCGCGCTGCCGGGGATCCTCGCGAAGACGGCGCTCAAGAAGTTCTATGCGTCGATGGATTTCGCCCGGTTCAGCGTGCTGGTGCTTCTGTTCCTGACCATGTTCACGCTGCCCCTGAAAATGGTGCTGCGCTGGACGATGAATTTGAAGTACTTCGTGGACACACCGTGGATCAAGTTCTGAGCCGATGAGAAACCAACCCGAGACCCTCCACGAATACAACATCCCGCGTCTGCACTGGTGGTTCTTCCTCACCGGCGGAGTGTTTCTATCGTCCCTCGTGTTGATGGTCTGGGTCGACTATTCCGGTGGCTATATCCCGTGGCTCGGTTTACACGGCGATCGCGAATGGAAGTACTACCAGCGCGAATTCTACACGCAGGAAATGAAGCGCCTCGCCGCCGACGCCAAAGCCGCCGAAGCCAGGGCCAATGAAGCTGGCTTGGGCAAGCTACAGGGCGATTTGAAGAAGACGCGCGAAGAACTCGCGGGGAAGAAGGCCGAGGAAGCGAAACTGCAGGCGAACGTCGATCAGATGCGCATGGAGAACGACTCCGTTACCCGCAAGTTCACCATGGAGAAGGCCCTGCGGGATCAGTACCGTTCTTCCTACGAAGAAGCGCTCGAACGCAACAACATGAACAAGGAAGTGGCGGAAGTCCGGGATTGGATGGAGAAGGCGAAGGCGCAAAACGACGTCGTCACGCAGCTGGACCTGGACAAGCAGGCAGCGGACGCCAAACTGCAGGCGGCCGAGGCAAACCTGACGGCGCTCATGGGTCATGAGGAAGACCTTCAGCGCGGCATCAAGCATTTTGAAGACAACATCACTTTATTGGCCAGGCGTCTCGGTCAATTGAGCAGCCCGCTCGTCCAGGATGTGGTCAACGCCCCGATGCTCGAATTCGCCGCCTCCACGTACAAGGTGGAGCAGATCGTGGCGGACAAACATCACGTCGATGTCAACTTCGCGACCGTTCCGCGAGTTGATCGCTGCATCACCTGTCACAAGGGAATCGACCGCAAGGATCCGACGAGTGACGAGCTCAGTTTCCGCGCCAAGCACAAAATCGAAGCCATCGAATGGTCAAAGCTGCCCGAGCCGCTACGCAATCATCCGAACCTCGATCTGTTTGTGACCGACACCTCGCCGCATCCAATGAGCAAGTACGGTTGTACCACGTGCCATTGGGGTTGGGACCGCGAGACCACCTTTTCGCGGGCGGGTCATACGCCCGACGCCGAGGAGAAACAACCGTACACATTCGATTCCACCAGGAAACTGTGGGTGAAGGTTCAGAAGAGGGAAGACGACGAGGACGATGACGCCAAACCGCAGAAGGCAAGCCTGCAGAAGCCGGCCGTCGTTTCGATGACACAGCACGATGCGTGGCAGAAGAATTACCATTGGGAAGAGCAGGAATTCCTCCTGCAGCCAATGCGCGCGGCGAAGTACGTGCAGGCCAGTTGCCTGAAATGTCACAGCGATCAGACCAATCTCAAGGGTGGCGAGCAACTCGATCACGGTCGCCGCCTGATCGAACAACTCGGCTGCTGGTCGTGCCACAAGATGAAGCAACTGGAGACGTACATGACGCATCACGTCGCAGCGGGCGAAGACTTTGACAGCATCTGCAAATTCTACGACGTGAATCCCGATGACGTGCGCAAGCTCAACGGCTTCTCGCAGGAGGTTTCACTGACGATCGGGCAGGAAGTGAACGTCCCGATCCGCACGCTCCGCAAGCCGGGACCCAGCCTCTACAAAGTCGCGAGCAAAACGAACAAGGAATGGGTTCGCAAGTGGCTCGCTGATCCCGTCGCGTTTCGTCCGAACACGTACATGCCGCGGTTCTGGGGCGTCGACAACAACAAGGGCACACCCGAGCGCAATGCCGTCGAAATGAAAGCCATCGCGGAGTTCCTCTTTGCGGTCAGCGATCAGCCGAAATACACCGCGCCGCCTGTTCAGGGTGACGCCGAGAACGGCAAGAAGCTCGTTGGGCAACTCGGCTGCATGGCCTGCCACGTCATCGACGAGAAGCTAATGGAGATCAAGCCGCCCACGTCGCTCAAGCGGTACATGGACGAGTGGCAGTATCGTCGGCTGCGTTCACAAGGCCCGCAACTGGCGGGCGCTGGCAGCAAGACGGACGTGAATTGGTTGTACGCGTGGGTGAAGGACCCGAAGCAGTATCATCCCAAGACGAAGATGCCAAACCTGCGTCTGAGCGATCAGGAAGCGGCGGACGTGGCGACGTATCTGGCGAGCCTGCGCGATGAAAAGACCGACAAGGAATCGTTGCCGGGGACGAAGTCAGAGGACCTGGACAAGGAGACGATCGAGTATTTGCAGATCACGCTGCCGGCCGAGGAGGCGAAGCAGAAGATCAACGATCTCGATGACCAGATCGAGATGTACTTCGCCGATGACGTGACGATGCAATACTATCAGGACCCGCCCCGGCTCGCGCGCGAAGAAGCGCAGATCAGTGCGTTACAGAAGGAATTTGCAGAGACGTACGACGATGCCATCGATCGCAAAGCCAAGAAACTTGCGGCGCAAATCGAGCAGGTGAAGGCCAGGATGGCGGCGGCGAAGCAGAAGGTCGCCGGGATGCAATCCGTCGAAAAGAAGAACGCGTACCTGGGCAGCCGATTGATCGCCCGGTACGGCTGTTTCGCCTGCCACGATATTCACGGTTTCGAAACCGCCAAGCCGATTGGCACGGAATTGAGCGAGTGGGGCAGCAAGCCAATCGACAAACTGGATTTTGGTCTGTTGGAAATTGAGAAGGACCGCATCGCGTGGTTAAAACAGAAACTGCACGCCCCGCGATCGTTTGACGCGGGACGTATTGGCATCACGCGGATGCCGCAGGAATTGCTGAAGATGCCGAAATTCAACCTGACCGACGAGCAGATCAATCAGATCGTCACGGTTGTGTCAGGCATGACCGATGAGAAACTCACGCCCAACGAAGCGAGGCAACTCTCACCCGCCGAGTTCCAGATCGAGCGTGGCCGCTGGACGGTGAAAGAGTTGAACTGCATCGGCTGTCACATCGTCGAAGCGCAGGGCGGCGCGATCCGCGCCACTGGAATCCCGACAGGCATGGAGCCGCCGATGCTGAGCGGAACGCCAACGCAGTTGCACCAAGGGCAGCGCACGCAACCAGATTGGCTGTTTGGTTTCCTGAAGTCGCCGCAAACGGGCGAGATTCGTCCCTGGTTGCACGTGCGGATGCCGACGTTCGGATTGAGCGACGGGGAGGCGAACGTGATTGTGAAGTATTTCGCGATGGAAGGGCGGGCGCAATTCCCCTATCAGTCGGCCAAGATCGACCTGTCTCCTGAACATCTGGCGACGGGCAAGCAGTTGTTCGAGCAATTGAAGTGCGCATTGTGCCATATTGTCGAAGGGAAGGCTCTTGGCAAGCCGTTGGCGGAGATTCCTGAGGAGGATTTGCCGCGGTTGGCGCCGAATCTTTCCCTCGCGCACCAACGTCTCCAGCGGGACTGGCTGGTGAACAAATGGCTGGTGGAGCCGCTGGCGCAAATGCCGGGCACGCGTATGCCGCAGTTCGAGTACGGCGCAACGATCGCACCGAACGTCCTTGGCGGCGATGGGCGCAAACAAATCGAAGCGCTGGTGGATTACGTGCTGACCTTGGGCACGCATGAGCAACCCGCAGAGGCAGCGTCGGCTACAGCGGCGTCGACACCACCGCCGGCGCAGCCATAAGATGAATTTCCAACGGCAGAAAGGCGTCTGAAGAGCGGTAGCAGGGCGGATCAACTTTGGCCTTGAAAAAGGTTGATACTCAGAGAAAACTGATTGTTTGGTGACTAAAGGAGAACGTATGAAATCATCCAAATTGTTGGTGGCAGTTGCAGCATCGTTTGTAATCGCCGCGGCTTCTCATGCCGCGGATTCGGCTTCGATTTCCGGAAAGGTGACGTTTGACGGCACGCCCCCGAAGCAGAAGAAGATCAAGACGGACGCCGATCCCAAGTGTGCGGAGATGCACGCGGATTCGCCGCTGGTGAGCGAAGAAGTCGTGGTGAATCCCGATGGCACGCTGAAGAACGTCTTCGTCTACATCAAGAGTGGCTTAACCAAGACCTATGACGCACCGAAGACGCCGGTTAAGCTTGACCAAACTGGGTGCCACTACGTGCCGCACGTGTTCGGGATGATGGCCAAGCAGCCGCTGCAAATCGTGAATGATGATGACACGCTCCACAACATTCACGCCCAGCCGCAGGCCGATGGCAACAAGGAATTCAACCTCGGACAGCCGACGAAAGGCCAGGAGGCCACCCGCACGTTTGCCAATCCCGAAGTCATGGTGCATTTCAAGTGCGACGTGCATCCGTGGATGTCCGCGTATGTTGGGGTCCTGAACCACCCATTTTACAGCGTGACGGGCGACAACGGCACGTTCTCGCTGAAAGCACTGCCCGCAGGCGAATACGAAGTGGCTGCCTGGCATGAGAAGTACGGCGAACAGGTCCAAAAGATCAAGGTTGGTGACGGCGAGACGAAGACCGTCGGCTTCAAGTTCTCAAAACCTGCTGAATAATGCAGGTCGGGCGAAGCAGTTTGGACGTTGAGGGCTCTTGTCGGGTGACGATCGGGCTCTCAACCGGTTTTTTAGGAAGGAAACACGGTCAATGACAGACGCGCATCATCACGAAGAGCACCACGACGAGTTGCCGTTTTGGCGGAAGTACATCTTCTCGACCGACCACAAGGTCATCGGTATCCAATACGGCCTGACTGCCTTGGTGTTCCTGTTCTTTGGTTTTTGCCTGATGTTGTTGATGCGCTGGCAGCTCGCGTATCCGGGTAGACCGCTGCCGTGGTTGGCCGCACACCTGCAGAACGTGACAGACACGTCACCGTGGATTTGGCGGTATCTGAACACACTCTGGCCAGGTGGCATTCTGGCGCCCGAAGCATACAACATGCTGGGCGCGATGCACGGCACGATCATGATCTTCCTCGGTGTCGTGCCGTTGGCGGTGGGCGCGTTCGGCAACTACATCGTCCCGCTGCAGGTCGGCGCGCAGGACATGGCTTTCCCGAAACTCAACATGTCCAGCTACTGGGTCTACTTCATCGGCGGGGTGGTCATGCTGTGCAGCTTTTTCGTGCCGGGCGGCTCAGCGCAGTCCGGTTGGACCTCGTATCCGCCCCTCTCGGATATCACGCCACAAAGCCATTCGCTGTTCACCGGCCAATCCATGTGGCTGACGGGAATGGTATTTCTGATCACGTCGTCACTCTTGGGTTCGGTGAACACGATCACCACGATCATCCAGTTGCGTACGAAGGGCCTGACGTGGATGCGGCTGCCATTTTTCGTGTGGGCGCAGTTGGTCACTGGCTTTCTGTTGTTGCTGGCATTCCCGCCGCTCGAAGCCGCGGGTGTGATGCAATTGATGGATCGCCTGGCGGGCACGAGCTTTTTTCTGCCCAGCGGCCTGGTGGTCGGCGGCAAGGCGCTGAACGTCAGTGGTGGCGGCAGCGCGTTGCTCTGGCAGCACCTGTTCTGGTTTCTTGCGCACCCCGAAGTGTACGTGCTGATTCTGCCGGCGATGGGGATCGTCGCGGAAGTGATTGCCAACAACACCCGCAAGCCGCTGTGGGGTTACAAGTCGCTGGTTTATTCGGTGATTTTCCTCGGCTTCATGTCGTTCATCGTGTGGGCGCATCACATGTTCCTGACCGGCATGGGCACGGCCATCAACGCGTTCTTCCAGACCACGACGATGATCATTTCGATCCCGTCGGTGGTGATCCTCACGGCGCTGTTGCTGTCGCTCTACGGCGGATCGATCCGCTTCAACGTGCCGATGCTGTTCGCGCTCGCG
>JBGPVO010000070.1:0-7209 GCA_041491705.1 Verrucomicrobiia bacterium | reverse complement strand
GCGCGCGGTTCTTGCAGGCGCCGCACCAACTCGATGGCGTGCTCGACCCCTTTGCGCGAGATCAGGCGCGTGGGCTGAAGAATCAAAATGTCATCGGGTTTCAGCCCGATCTGCTCGCGCAAATCGCGGGCGTATTCATCCACGGCGGGCGGTTCGGTATCGAAATCGAACACGTTGGGGATGAGCGACGCGGCAATTCCCTTGCGCTGGGCAAGCTCGCGGCGCGCCGGGGTGTTGATGACCACGTGCCGGATGCTCGGCAGGCTCGGCGGAAACGCGGCGTCGAGGATGTCCTGCACCGCGTTGATCGTGAAGCGCTGCCGCTCCCAGTAGAAATCATGATGGTGCGCAATGGTGTGAATCCCGGTTTCGGCGATGAATTCCGTGAGCGCCATGCCGAGCGGCAGGTTCATCGGGATCGTGAGCGCGTTTTGCGGCACCAGCAGGTCGATGGCAAATTTCTTTGCGAATTCAGCGATACCGGCCTTCAGTCGTCGCCGCAACTCGTGGAGTTGGTCGGTCGTTTCCCCGGAGCGCGTGCGCATCCCGAGGCACTTTGGCTGGAGCGCCACAATCTCGGGATGGTTGAAGTGCGCCTCGGGTAGGAGAAAACCCGGGCATATCTCCGGATCGAGTTGGCCGGCGCAAAAGAACGTGTCGTGGCCGAGTTCACGACAAATCCGCGCCCACTTGACGGTTTCGAGTGTCACGCCGTCGGTGCCCGCCAGCCGCGTCGAGATGAAACCGACGTTCATTGCCACAGCTACTCTTGCGCCGGAGCGGTGTTTGAGTCAAGATTGGGAATCAGTCGGGGCGGGGCGCGCAACGAGGGCTGGACGATGGCGCTGGTTGCGGGTATGCTCGCGCGACAAAATGGAAAGGGTCACAAGCAACATGAAACGTGTACAATTGGCATTTACCGCCGCACTCACTGCGGCAACGCTGGCCGTAGCGGGTTGCTCGAAGAACGAGTCCGGGCAATCTGTGCCGCCACCCACAACGATCAACAAGCCGGCCCCGCCAGCCGCACCGGTGCCGCCTCCCGCGACAACGGAGGTCGTGCCAGCACCGGTCACACCGTCCCCCGAGGCTGCCGAAACAAATGCGACAACAGGAGAGGAGGAGACGCCGTCGGAGCTCGCCGCACAGTTGAAAAAGCTCGAGAGCGACTACCAGAATGCGACGGACTTCCAAAAGCGCGTCGTGATCATTTACGACATCAGCGCCGTCGACTCGCCGGACGTCATCGACACCATCGGCCACCTGTTCCTCAAGGAGAAGGACCAGGAACTGAAGACCGAGTTGATCAATTCCCTGACCGACATCGACGGCCAGAACGACAAGAAACTGGCGATCCTTAACAGCGCCATGCGGGCCGACCAGCCGAAGGAAGTGCGTCTGGAGGCGATCGACGGGATGGGCGACCTGTCTGACAAACGGGCCATTCAGGTTCTGCAGGGGTTTGCGAACGACTCCGACGAGGAAGTTAAGGAATCCGTTCATGATGCCATTGAGCAGTTGCAGACCATTTCGGAGCCGGTTCAATAGCCCGGCCAGCGGGAATTTCAGCAGACAAGATAAACGTTGACGGAGGCGCAGGCTTCCGCTATTTTTCACGCCCCTTCCCACAGGGAACGAGGATACATTTATGTACGCAGTTATTCGAACAGGTGCCAAGCAATACCGCGTCCAGCCCGGCGACGTTGTGGAGGTCGAACTCCTCGACGGCGAGAAGGGCAAGGAGATCGCGTTGGAGGACGTGCTGTTGGTGGCCGACGGCGACAAAGTGCAGGTCGGCAAGCCCAATGTCAAAGGCGCGCGCGTCACCGCCGAGGTCGTCGAGCCTGATAAAAAGGGCAAGAAGGTCATTGCCTTCAAGTTTCGCCGCCGCGAAGGCTACCACCGCAAACGTGGCATCCGCCCGCACCACACGGTGTTGAAAATCAAAGAAATCGTCGTAAAGTGATGTAGCTCCGAAGGTTTTCGGAGGAGGTTTCCGTCATGGCCCATAAAAAAGGACAAGGCAGTTCACGCAACGGGCGCGACAGCGTCAGCAAGCGGCTTGGTGTGAAACGATTTGGTGGTGAACTGGTCACTGCCGGTAGCATCATCATCCGCCAGCGCGGTGCCCGCTTCGTGGCCGGCAGCAACGTCGGCATCGGCCGCGACTGGACCCTCTTCGCTTTGACCGACGGCCAGGTCCGTTTCGACCGAAACGGCCACCGCGTCAACATCGACCCGGTCGCCGCCGCGTCATAAGACGATTTGGTGTGGAGATTCGCAGTTTGGGCAGACGCCGAGTCTGCCCTTTTCGTTTCCAACAGGTTGCAAGGTCCCTCATGAATACGTGCTAGGAGGGAACTGCCCGGCGTAACGGTCACTTTGATGTGGTCGGGGGCTGTTGCGGTTGTGTTTGGGAGCCTGAAGTCCCGCCACCCCCGCCGCCGAAGGGCCCTTGTCCACCGGGACCGCGCTGGGCTTGATACGAAGTGTTCTTATAAACTAGAGCGACGCCGTCGACAAGGTTTTGCGAATCTGAGCCTTTCAAACCGAGTTGGGTGGCGAGATTCTGCAATTGGAGCGTGCGGTCCTTATTGCGAAAGTCGCTGAGCTGCGAATAGGCATCGCGTAACTCTTGGTTAATCTGCTCCATCTGGGCTTGACGCTGATCATCGGGTAGATCGGCAAGCGCCTGCCGGCTTTGGCGCAATTCATTGATCTTGTCGAGCGCACCCTTGATCTGGTCGACCAGGTCGGCCTCTTCCGGTGAGGTTGGTGCCTGCGCGCGCGCCACCAACCCGGCCATCTGGTCGTCGTATTCCTGGGCGGCCTGCTGCTGGCGTTGTTGCATTTGCTGCATGGCCTGTTTGTATCGCTCCGGGTCCTGCAGGCGGATGCGTTCGAGGAAGTTACTGCCATTCCTGCGAGAGAACTGGGGGGTGAACCTGGCGCGCGTGACGGCAGAGGTGGAGGCGACACTGACCACCGGGGCGACGGGGATTTGCTCTCGGAGCTTGTCGTACGCCTCGAGTAGCTCTTGATATTCCGCGTCGCGCTTTGCCAGCATTTGGCCGAGCGCGCGATCAGTGGCTGCAGTTGTTGCCGAAACACCGTGCTTTTTCCCGGTCAGTTTTTGCATCTCGGCGTCTTTGGCATCGAGCTGCACGGTCAGCTCGCGCACGCGGTTGGCAGTCACGACGCTGGACCAGGCAAGCGCGGCGCAGAGAGCGGACATGGCGATTACGGCAATCAGCAGGGCGCGATTCGTCTTCATCTTTAACTTTGCCTCATCAGGTGAAACACCGTAAACATAACATTTGTTTCTCTTTATGTGGTAGATTTTCCTCCCATGACGCCCCTGACTGGATTGACGCAACAGGCCACGGCGGGCGCGGGTCTTTCGCGAGCTGACGTGGCGGAAGCCATGCGCGCGTTGCTCGATGAGACGGTCGCGGAGACAGCAAAGGCGGAGTTCCTGACAGCGCTGGCGTGCAAGGGCGAAACCGCCGAGGAAATCGCGGCGTTCGCGCTGGAGTTGCGGGACCGCGCCGTCGATCCGCAGATTGATCCCGCGCGGTTCGGCGGCGTCGTGCTGGACGTGGTTGGCACGGGCGCGGACATGGCGCACACGTTCAACATTTCGTCGTGCACGATTTTCATTGCCGCCGCGGCCGGGGTGGCCGTGGCCAAGCACGGGAACCGCGCCATCACCAGCCAATGCGGCAGCGCCGACGTGCTGGCGGCGCTGGGCGCGAAGATCGAGTTGTCGCCGGAAGCGGCACGGCGTTGTCTGGAGACGGCAGGCGTGACGTTTTACTTTGCGCCGTCTTATCATCCGGCGTTCAAGACGATTGCTCCCGTGCGGCGAAAACTGGCGGAACGAAAGCAGCGCACGGTGTTCAATATCCTCGGTCCGCTGGTCAATCCCGCGCGGCCCACCCATCAACTCGTCGGCGTGTTCGAGCGCGCGCTGGTGGGACGGTTCGCGGAGGTCCTGCGCCTGCTCGGCCTGAAACACGCGCTGGTCGTGCATGGAGACGGGCTCGACGAATTGTCCACGATGGGCGTCAATACCATGGCCGAGGTGTGGGCGGGGCGCATCGAGGAGACCGAACGCGATTTCCGCGTGCCGCACACGTTGTGGCGCGGCGTGACGGTGAAACCGGGGGAATTGGCGGGTGGCGACCCCGTGACGAATGCAGCGATCGTACGAGACGTGCTCGGCGGCAAGGACCGCGGTGCGCGGCGCGACATTGTGTTGTTGAACGCGGCGGCGGCGCTCGTCGTGGCGGAGAAGGCGACGGATTTCACCAACGGATGGAACCTGGCGGCGGAGTTGATCGACAGCGGGGCGGCGCTGGCGCGGGTCGAGCGATTTGTCGAGGCAACAAATCTCGCGTGATAGGCCGCGCACGGTAGGGGGCGCTGCTGCGCGGCCGTGACCTCGGACACGCGGCAGCATGTCCCCACCTTACGACCTAGGAATTGTCTGGACTTCAGCGGTTTTTTTGGGTTCACTCGGTGCTTGCTTGGAGAAGCAACAGCGGTGGCGTCTCGTTTGCGCTTACTCCTCGGAGCCTCCTCACGGAAGCAGGGCGTATGGTGTTCGAAGTACATACAAGCGCGCTGGAAGACCGTCCATCAGAACGCGATACCGTTGACTTGCCCGGACAATCGCCTTCATGGCCAATTGCTCACTTTTTTCAAATCACGGCCTTCCAATACGCTCAATGCTCGATAGACGGAGGGGTTAACGTGCCATGAAACGGAATCGAATTGTCGTTGTCTTGCTCGCGTGCCTGAGCTGTGCGTCGGCGGCTCGCGCCCAGTTCACGGCGAATAACCAGACCAACATTATCAGCGGCGTGACTAGCAACTGGGTCGGCAACGGGACGTACGTCGTCGGCAGTAACACCTTCCTCGACGCGCTGCTGATCAACAGCGGCGGGATCCTCTCGAACGGCATCGGCTACATCGGCTACGAGGTCGGCGCCAGCAACAACACCGCCATCGTTTCCGGCAGCGGCTCGGTCTGGAGCAACTGGCTTGATCTGTACGTCGGCGACAGCGGCGCGGGCAACCAGTTGATCGTGACCAACGGCGGCTCGGCGATCAACGGCCATGGCGTTCTGGGCCTCAATAGTTCCAGCAGCAGCAACGTGGCGACGATTGCCGGCAGCGGCTCGGTCTGGAGCAACCAGTATGATGTGGACGTGGGCTACTATGGCACGGGCAACAGTCTGCTGATTAGCAATCAGGGCAAGGTAGTCACGGGGAGGGGTGGTTATCTTGGTGTTTATTTTAGCAGCAACAACAACGTAGTTGTGGCAGATGGTGCCATTTGGGATATGGCTTACGGACTGAGAGTCGGTCTCGGTGGAAGTAGCAATATGCTGACCATTGTTGGCGGCTCGGTACTCTGTAGCAATGCAATTATCGGCTACTCCGACCCATCTTTCGGCATCGCGAGCAATAACGTTATCCGTGTGGATAGCGGGAGCCTGTTCGTGATCAATGCTGCCGGGACTGGCTCGCTGGTGGTGAGCCGGGCCGACGGCAAGGGCGAATTAATTCTCAATGGCGGCTCGGTCACGGTGGGCAACCTTATCGCCACCAACGGCATCAGCAGTGTTGTGACCTTGAACGGCGGCACGCTCGGCAGCGCCGCGACGTTTGTGACCAACACGCAACAGTTTGTCGTCGGAAACGGAAGCAGCGCCGCCACATTTCATCTGCTGGGCGGTGTGCATTCCTTTAACAATGGTTTGCGCGTGCGCAATAACGCGGCTATGACTGGCTGCGGCACGATCAACGGCATCGTGGTCCTGGACGCCGGCGGCACGGTGCTGGCCGATTGCGGCAGCTCGCTGACGTTTAACGGCAGCGTCACTAACTACGGCACCCTCCGCGCGATCAACGGTAGCATACTGGAGGCGTACGGCACCGTTGTCAACAACGGGACGATAGACGCCATCAACGGCTTCACCAACTTCCACGGCGCGTTCATCAACAATGGCACGGTGTTGGACGCCAGCAACGTAAAGATTTCACAGGCAAGCAAGTCGGGCCAAGATCTCATCGTGCAGGTTTCATCGGTCACCGGCCACACGTATCAACTGCAGTTCAGCCCGTCGATGATGCCGACGAACTGGGCGAGTACCGGAAGTCCGCAGTCCGGTACCGGCGGCGTCCTGACTTTCACCGATCCCGGCGGCGCGACCAACTTCCCTGCCCGCTTCTATCGCGTGGATGTCACCGCGCCGTAGCACCTCGGGGCGTAGAAAAAGCGCGGCTGTTCGCGGTGGGTTGATCGGGCAAGTCAACCCGCAGCGGTGATTTGTCGAGGCGACAAATCGGGTGTAACTTCGGCGGTGCGTGCAGTTCTGGCCAAACCACTGGACTGGTGCTCGATTCAACTGGCGCGGTTGAGCGTGCGCGACGTGCGCGGGACGCCAGGACAAGCGGCCAGAGCCGAGGCGTTGCTGGAGCATCCCCGTTTCCTCGGCGATTTCGTTACCACACCGGAAGATTTCCGATTCGTCTCGAAGCGCGCGTTTCAGTTCACTTCCCCGGTTGTGTCACCCTCGAGACGGAACAATACGGTGCACGGCCGGCTGTTCACGGCGGCCAAGCGGTGGACGGACAAGCCGACGGTCATTTTGCTTCACGGGTGGAATGCCGAGACAGGCTATCGGGTGTTGTTCCCGCATCTCGCGCGGCGGCTGGTCAAACGGGGCGTGAACGTGGCGATATTCGAGTTGCCCTATCATTGCCAGCGCAAGCCGCGCGGCAAGAAAGCGATCAAGAATTTTCTGTCGGGCGACCTGGCGCACGTCGTGCAAGCGACCCATCAATCCCTGGCGGATGCACGCGCACTGATCGCCTGGCTGAAGGAGCAGGGTAGCCCGTGGATCGGCCTGTGGGGCATCTCGCTGGGCGCATGGTTGAGCGGGTTGCTGGCCTGTGCGGATCCGGGTGTTGACTGCGCGGTCCTGATGACACCGGTGGCGCGGATGGATCGGTTGATTGGCGAGTTGGATTTCTGCGCCCCGATTCGCCGCAGTCTTGGCGGTGCGAGGCTGCGGCTCGATTCGTTGAACTTGACGACGCACCGACCGTTGCTCGCCCCCGAGAACATCTTGGTGGTCGCTTCCGAGCACGATCTATTCGCGCCCATCGGGACCATTGAAGAGCTGTGCGCGGCGTGGG
>JBGPVO010000069.1:0-7227 GCA_041491705.1 Verrucomicrobiia bacterium | reverse complement strand
CCCTTCCGGCACCTTGTGCACGCACACCGCCATCAAGAGCGACAGATCCAGCCTCGCGGCCATCGCCTGACCCTGCGGATGGCCGCCCGCCTCGTGTCCCGCCACCAGCGCCACGCCATCCATCGTGCTGTGAATCGCCAGCGCGATCACCAGCGCCGAGGCGATTTCGCTGAAGCGATGCGTCGTTGCCTCGTCAAAGTGGCTCGCCGCGCACGCGGGGCAAACGTGATAGACGTACTTGCTGATAAACCAGAAGACGACATACCCCGAGCCGAACGCGAGCGCCAGCTCCCACCAATTCATTGCTTCCCAGCTCTCCGGCAGGATCGAAAACGCCGTCACCCCGAGGAGCGTGCCGGCAGCGAGGCTGATCAGCGCGCAGAGACGCTGGTGCGACAGGCCGGCCATGGCGCTCATCGTCCCGCCCGCGACGGCGAGCAGAAACGCCGGCACCACTCGCAGGAAAATGGCCACGGTATCTTCCACGAACCTCCTTATCAGCCGGCCCCAAACGCATTCGGACCCGGCCGCGAATGGTGACATATCGCGCCACGCTCGCGCAATCCCTTATTCGGACGGCACCGCACTACGGGGCCAGCGGATTCAATTCCGCCCAGCGCGACTGTGCTTCGGCTTTCGCCTGATCGACGTAGGCGCGCAGGCTTTCATCGGTGAACGACGACCGCAGACTTTCCAACAACCGAATTCGTAGGGCATAGTCCGGTCGGAAATGCGGCGGCGCGGGAATGGCCGCATCACTTCCAAAATTTACGGGGAAGCTCGGATTCGCCAACCCGTCCACCGCCGCGTAGAGCACTCGGAGGTCGGCGGTTGGATCCGCGGCGAGTCCGCGCAACAGTTGGTCCGCGTCGGGGTTGACTTCCATCGTGGCGGCAAGGCAGCGCGTCGCCTCCACCAAACTGGGTACCGTCAGCGATCCCGAACGCCACACACGTGTGAGTGTTGCCCCCTGATCGCGGTCCGCCAGCAGCGCCACGGCTTGCAGCGCCCGGCGATTGTTGTTGGTCGCGACCTTTTCCAGTCGCGGTAACGCCGTCACATCACCCGCAGCCACGGCCTGATAGATCCAACCAGTGCGCGCGGCGTCTGTGGAAGAAGTTTCGGTCGTCGCCGACTCGCGTCGAAACGGGATGCGGCGGACGGGCTCCATCGCGGCGCTGACGGCGAGGTTGCTTTTCAAGGTGGACGCGGTCTCCTTCAGGCGCTGCACCTCGGCACTGAGCCGGGCATTCTCCTGGTCCAACAACTGGATCTGTTCGGTGTCAGCAGCGAGTTTGGAATCGGCAACGGATGCTGTTCCGCTACGCGTTCGCTGCGATCCTTGTACGTAGAACAAGCCGACCGCCGCCATAACGGCCGCACCCGTCCACAACCCGATCGAGAATGCCGCTGCCGGTTTCATGTTCCGCGAGAGATCGCGCGCGGTCACTATAGCCGGGGACCGCCACGTGCGAAAGCGAAATCCCCGCACGATCCAACGAGCATGTCACACCGGTTCTCCCGCTACTGCGACCCGTGGCCGGTTACGGCACCGGTCGGCGTCGCCGGTGGATTTGTTGTACCCGTGGAAGTCGCGGGTGCGTTGGCCATGCCCGGCACGGCGAATGTCGTGTTTTCAAACTCGCCGGCTCCGGTCTTCTTCTTGGCCCATCGGGCGCGGTCGGCAAGGAGAATCTGTTGTTCCTCCGGCGGCAACGTGGTGTACACCTTGAGGGGAAAATTCTGCGGCAGTTGGCCGTGCAAGAATGATGCCCAGCCTTTGTACTCGCCTTTGGCCACTTCGGTCTGGGGCCGTTCGTCGATCAAGTAGGGCGTGAGCATCATGTATTGGAACCCATTCGGCGCGACGAAATCGTTGAGTTCGTAGAACTCATCCGTGGACATCGGCAACCATACCGTGCGGTGCTCCGCGTTCCAAGCCACGGACCACGGCAGATCGCTGCACGCCAACGCCTCGGGCTCGAACTGCGCGGCGACCGCGCGCGTCACCGGCGGAATGTACGGCGGATACGGGAACATGCCGGGACGCGGTGGCAACAACGTGAAGATCATCGGCGACACATTCAACGCCACGAACGCCGCAACGGCCACACCCCGTGTCAACTTGATGCGGAAGGGAATGCGATCCAGCAATAGAAAGAAAAACGCCGTGCCGTAAATGGCGACGATCGGCAGCACCAGGACGAGCAGGTTGCCGCCCCCCACGTCGGGGCCGATGCGCTCGGGATCGGAGCCGATCAGCGACATGGCGAAAATGGACACCGCAATCACGCCCAGCAGCAGCCCGCGCACGCGCGACACGTCGCGACGGCGAAAGCCATACATCACACCGACCAGGAAGAACAACGCCAGAAAGTCGGTGCCGATGAGCCGGAGATTGGTGAGCAGGTTCGTGCGCGCATTGGTCAGGAATTTTGAAGTGAGCGACCTGACCGAGTACGTACCTGCGAAATCGGGTTTGTAGGAGCGCTGCAGGGCCTCTCCGTGAAACGGCGCCGTGCGGTCGACCAAATCGTACTGGGCGATTCCCAACAGACTTCCCGAGATATGAACGTTGCGCACCAACCACGGAGTAATGACCACGGCAAACACCGCCACGTACACACCCAGCCACATTGCCGCCGCCCGTCCCCGAAAGATACGCGCCACGTAGATCGCCATCGGAATCAGGAAGAAACCGGCGAGATACCGCGTCAGGAAACACAGCCCCAGCAGCACCGCGCTGACGATGACCAAGGCTACCACACTGCCCGTCACACGTTCTGGCGCAGGACCCGCCGCCTCGCCCTCGGCCGGCCCGGTCGGGTTGAGTTTGCCGTCGGCGATGAACAAACAATACGCCGCCAGCAGGAACAGCAACATCAGCAGGTTCGTCGGCAATCCCGAGATGCTGTATGACCACAACGTGTCGGAAAACAACATCAAGCAGGCCGCCATAATCGCCACGCGGCGGTCGAAGAGCCGACTTGCCCATAGAAACACGAGCAAGACACAGGCGAGTAGGCAAAGTTGGTTGAACGGGAGGATGGCCAGGCGCTCGGGGTAATAGACGCGCTCGGCCGCGTCGTACTTGAACGCGCGTTCGGGCATTAGCTTGAACAATCCCGCCAGCGCCAGCGGATAGAGCGGTGGATTGTAGATGTCGGGATGTTGCATGATCAGTTTTCCGCGCGTCGCCTTGTCCTGAATGTCCCAACCATGCTGTTCGAGTTGCCAGAGGCTGAGTGGACGGATCAGATATGTGGTAAAGCCCCGGCCACGCGCGATATTGCGGGCCAATTGCGCCATGTCCATCGACTCGCGCTTGTTGAGTCCGCGGAACTGGCTCCCCGTATAAACGAGACTCAACACCCCGGTCAGCAGGACCAACAACACCCACTGGATGACCTTCTTGCCGCGGCCTATTTCAATTTGGAAGACCGCGCTTTGGATCGTCGATTCTGATGCCGCTGCTGGTCGCGCCATAATATTCGCTCCTGTTCTCCGATGTGCTCCGCGCTACAGGCTTTCCAGTCCGTATTCCTTCAATTTGCGGTGCAGCGTGCGCCGGCTGATGCCGATTTTTTGCGCTGCTTTCGTGCGGTTCCCGTCCGTCTCTTTCAATGCCTGCACAATCAATTGCCGCTCGGCTTCTTCCACGGTCATACCCGTACGAACGACGTTGATCCTGGTCAGGTCCGCGCTGCCGCGGATCGACGCCGGCACGTCCCGCATCGTCAACCGTTCGGCGCGCGCCAAGACAACCATCTGCTCGATGGCGTTGCGCAACTCGCGCACGTTGCCGGGCCAGTCGTACGCCAGGAGCACGTTCAATGCCTCGGGCGTCAACTCCCGCACCTGCTTGTTGTTCTCGCGACCAAACTCGTCAAGGAACGCCTTGACCAGCCGCGGAATATCATCACGTCGCTCCCGTAACGGGGGGAGATCAACTGCCACGACACTAAGCCGATAGAACAAATCATCGCGGAACTTGCCCTCGCTGACCAGCTTTTTTAAATCCCTGTTTGTCGCTGCGACCAGACGGACGTCCACCTGCAGTGTTTTCGCGCCGCCCACCCGCTCGAACGCGCGCTCTTCCAGCACCCGCAGCAGCTTGACCTGCATCGGGGACTCCAGCTCACCGACCTCGTCGAGGAACAGGGTTCCCCCATCCGCCAGCTCGAATCGCCCAATCCGGCGCTCGACCGCCCCTGTAAACGCCCCCTTCTCGTGGCCAAACAGCTCGCTTTCCAGCAACGATGTCGGCAACGCCGCCGCATGCACCGCGATGAATGGGCCGTTCTTGCGAGGGCTGAGATTGTGGATGGCCTTGGCGATGAGTTCCTTGCCGGTTCCCGTCTCGCCCGTGATCAGCACCGTGGCCCGGCTGGGAGCGACCTGCTGCACGGTCTCGAACACCTGCCGCATCGGTGATGATTCTCCGATAATGTTCTCCAAGCCATACCTCTGGTCGATTCGCTCGTGTAGATTGACGTTCTCCGCCTCGATGCGGCGGCTATTGAGCGCGCGCTGGATGACCAACTCCAGTTCGTCGAGGTTGACCGGCTTGGTCACATAATGATACGCGCCCGCCTGCATGGCCTGCACGGCGTTTTCGATCGAGCCGTACGCGGTCATCATGATGCACACGGGCGGGTTGGTCAGGGACATGGCGCGGCGCAACAGTCCCATGCCATCCACACCCGGCATGCGCAGATCGGTCAGCAGCACATCGACGGGTGTGGATTCGAGCGTTTGCATGGCTTTCTGCGAGTCTTCCGCCAGCAACACGTCGTAACGGTCCTGCAACGCGCGCTGCAATCCCTCGCGCGTGTTGCGCTCGTCGTCAACGATCAAGATGGTCGGCTGTTTCGTCGTCATATCGGGGCGTGTTCTTCGCGCGACGCTTCCAGCAGGCGTGTTCGCTTCTCGTGAATGGGCAGCTTGACGCGGAACGTCGTGCCGCGGTCCTTGTCGCTTTCCACTTCGATTGTGCCGCCGTGCTCACGCACGATGCGCTGCACGATCATCAGGCCGAGGCCCGTGCCATTCTGCCTGGTCGTAAAGTACGGCTCGAACAACTGCCCGATCTGCTCGGGCGCGATGCCGTGGCCGCTGTCAACAAACGAGATGATGATGTGCGTGTCGTCCGCCTCGGTGCGAATGCGCAGGATGCCGCCCGAGCGCATCGCCTGGAGCGCGTTCTTGATGATGTTGTAAAACGCCTGCTTGAGCTGCGCGCGATCCAGCAGAATCCGCGGCAATCCCTTCCCCAACTCCTGCTCGACAAGGATGTCGCGGTCGCCGATCTCACGTTCCATCAACGCCAGCGTCTCGGCGATCACGTCGTTGACGGTGGTTGGCTGCAGCTCCGGTTGCGAGGGACGAATGGCGCGCAGGAACTGGTTGATGATCTGGTCGAGTCGCGCGATCTCGTCGCGGGCCACGCGCAAGTCCTCCCGGAGCCGCCCACCTTGCGCCGTGGGCAGCTTCCTCAGCTCACGCTCCATAAGTTGCAAATGTATATTCAACGAATTCAATGGGTTGCCGATTTCATGCGCCACGCCTGCGGCCAGCAACGTGATCGCCGAGAGCTTCTCCGATTCGATGTCGCTCTCGGCGCGTTGACGCGTTTCCGTTACGTCGCGCAAAATGATCGCCATCCCTGTGACGACCGAGTTTTGCTCGTCGGCCACGGGCACGATGTAGAAACTGATGAAGCGTTGTTGCGGATAGAAGACTTCCAGTTCGTGCGTGAACACCTTCCGCCATTCGTCCTTGTCCGCCGACCAGATTTTCCCCCAATCGAGGTCGCGGAAATAACGAGAAAGCGGCTCGCCCACGGCGCGCTCGGGATTGATGCCGAGGAGTTGCCCCGCTGCGGCATTGAGATAGGTGATGCGGCCATCGGCATCGGTAACGATGATGCCTTCCTGAATCGTGTTGAACAGCGTTTCCAGAAAGCCCCTTTCGCGGGCGAGCTTGAGCACCACGCTCTGCAGGCTTTGAGGATCCACCCGCTCCATCCGGCCGATTAGCTTATCGAGAAAGGAAGTCTTCACTTGATTTCAGGTTGAGCGCATTGTGCAACTACGTCACGATTCGAGGTGCTTTCGCCTTTGACAAGGCCAGCGAATGTGTGCCAACATGACGCGAAACAAGACCGTTTTCAAGTGAAAAAACCAAGGAAAGTTCGATGAATGCAGATCAGGTCTATAACAACCTGTTGGTTCCCAATGATTCCAAGCTGGCGCTCGTCGTTCTCGACGGGCTCGGTGACATCGCTACGGAATCTAACGGCTTCCGTACACCCCTCGAAGCCGCCCGCACGCCAACTCTTGACATGCTGGCGAAACGCTCGGCACTCGGCCGCATGATTCCCGTCGCCCCCGGCATCACGCCGGGCAGCGGGCCGGGACATCTTGGGCTGTTCGGGTACGACCCGCTCGAATACCAAGTCGGCCGCGGCGTCATCGAGGCGCTCGGCTTGGGCATCGACCTCAAGCATGGCGACATTGCCGCACGCGCGAATTTCTGTTCTCTAAACGCGAAAGGCATCGTCACCGATCGTCGCGCGGGTCGCATCGACACGAAAGTTTGCGAAGCGCAATGCGCGCTGCTTGCCGGTAAGATCAAGAAGATCGGCGACGTCGAGGTAATTATCAAAGCCGGCAAAGGCCACCGCTTTGTGGTCGTGTTGCGCGGCAAAGGGCTCGAAGGCCCGCTCAGCGACAGCGACCCGCACCGCGAAGGCTTGCCCTTGGGCACTGTCAAGCCGCTGGCCAGGTCCACGAAGGCCGCGAAGACCGCCAAGGTGCTCGGCGCATTCTACAAGCAGGCATTGCCGTTGTTGAAGAACTGCAAGCCCGCCAACGGGTTCCTGCTTCGCGGCATCGCACATCAGCCGAAGATTCCGCTCTTTGAAGAGCGCTACGGGCTCAAGGCTGCGGCGATTGCCATTTATCCGATGTACAAGGGCCTCGCCCAACTCGTCGGCATGAAGAAAGTCGAAGGCCCCACGACTGTGCAACAAGAGTTCGAAGCGGCCGTGGATGCGCTGAAAGCATACGACTACGTCTTCGTTCACGTGAAGGGCACGGACATGGCTGGCGAGGACGGCAACTTCGAGGCGAAGGTCAGGGCCATCGAGGAAGCTGATGCTGCGCTCGCGCAACTTCTACCAGAAGTGGATGTGCTGGCGGTGACCGGCGACCATAGCACGCCGGT
>JBGPVO010000068.1:0-7233 GCA_041491705.1 Verrucomicrobiia bacterium | reverse complement strand
TTTGACCTCGGCGCACCCCGCAAACGCCTCGCCCTGCTGCCGACTTACAAGGCGCAGCGCCCCCCCACCCCTCCTGATCTTGAAAAACAGCTTCCTGCCATTCGGGAGGTCCTGACAGCCATGCGGGTGCCAATTGTGGAAACTGAGGGTGAGGAAGCTGACGACATCATCGCCACGTTGGCTGTGCACGCCGCCCGCTCAGGACACACAGTCCTCATTGCCAGCAACGATAAGGACTTCATGCAGATCGTGGGTTCAAACATCCGGCTCCTTCGACCGGACGGCAAGGAAACAGCCACCGTCGATCCCCCGGCTGTCCGAGTGCGCTTTGGCGTCGCACCGGAGCAGATCGTCGATTTTCTCAGTCTGGTCGGCGATTCGGTCGATAATATCCCCGGTGCGGCAGGCGTCGGCGAGAAGACGGCGGCGCAACTTCTGCAGACGTACGGTACATTGGACAACCTGTTGGCGCACGTCTCCGAGATTGCCAAACCAAAACTGCGCGATAGTCTGGTTGCGTCGGCGCAGCGACTGCGCGCCAACCGGCAACTCATTCAACTGCAGACAGATGTTCCCCTGCCGGTGGGTTTGGAAGCACTCAAGGTCCAACCTCCTGACACATCAGCCCTGGCCGCGCTCTATGCCCGCTTCGGTTTCAAGTCACTGCTGGCAAACGTGCAGAATTCATCCGGACCGGGAGAGCTGGATCTCTTCGCTGGAAGGTGAAGCGACGATCCTGCTCGCGCAAGACCGTCGCCCAGATCGTTTGAATCCGCCGCTGCTTAGGAACCCAGTTGGCCGATGACGCTGATCAACGGCATGAACATCGCGATGACGATCGTGCCGACAATCACCGCCAGAAACACGATCATGATCGGTTCGAGCAACGACGTCAGCGCGGACACCGCGTTGTCCACTTCATCATCATAGACATCGGCGACTTTCATCAACATGTCCGGCAACGCACCTGTTTCCTCGCCGACGTCAACCATGCTGATTACCATCGGTGGGAACACTCCGGACGCTTCCAAGGGCTGGACGATTCGTTCGCCTTCCTTCACCGAGTCGTGCACCTGCGCCACGGCTTTCGCGATCACGGCGTTGCCCGATGTCTCTCGCACAATGTTCAGGGCCTGCAAAATCGGAACGCCGCTGGCGATCAGTGTGCCGAGCGTGCGCGTGAATCGGGCGATACCGACCTTGCGAATCAGTTGTCCGAATATGGGCGCGTGCAGTTTGGCCTTGTCTATGTAAAACCGGCCTTTCTCGGTCTTGCCGATCATCTTTATGGCGATCACCAGTCCGACAATGACACAGACCACCAGCACAAACTGGTGTTGCACGACATTGCTGACGCCCACGACGAACAACGTCAATCCCGGTAACGACTTGCCTTCGAGCAGGTCGTTAAAAATCTCCTGAAACTTGGGGACGATCACGATCATCAGAAATGTCACGATCGACAAGGCAACGCAGATGACCACTGTCGGGTACACCATGGCGGATATGACCTTGTTTTTGATCTTCTGGGCCTTTTCCTGAAAGTCAGCAAGACGGCCCAGCGTAACGTCAAGCACGCCGCCGGCTTCTCCAGCGCGTACCATGTTCACGTACAGTCGGTTATAAATCTTCGGATGCTGCGCCAATGCTTCACTGAACGTACTGCCCCCTTCCACGCTCTCGGCCAGCCGCTGCAGCGTGCGCTTGAGCGTCGGGTTCTTCTCCTGTTTGCGCAGTACGTCGAGACCGCGCAGCAACGGCAAGCCCGCGTCGATCAGCGTTGCCAGCTGCCGCGTGAAGGCCGTCAACACCTTCGTCTTAACCCTGCCGCCGCCCAGGAATTTGAGTTCGATGGAGCCCAAACCCCTTCTGGCGCCCGTCTTGCCGCCGGCCTGTGCAGCCGGCCCCGAACCCTTGGCTCCCCTTTTCGCAGACGCTTTGTCCGCCTCCGCAACGTTTGTGGGAAAGTAGCCCATCTCACGGATGCGGCTGACGGCCGCCGTGGTGCTTTCGCTCTCCAGGACGCCAGTGATTTCCTTCCCGCGTGGATCCAATGCGACATAGCTGAATTTTGCCATGACCATCCTCCGCGCCGACCACCCACATCACGGTGGGTGTCCGCGCTGTTATGATGTGTACTTGAGAACTTCCTCGACGGTTGTCACGCCGTCGAGAATGCTACGAATCCCATCCTCGCGCAACATCCTCATTCCCAACTCCTGCGCGCGGCCCCGAATGACGCCGGAGGGCGAACGCATATTGATCAATTCACGAATCGGCTCCGTGATCGCGAGCAACTCGAACAACCCTTTCCGGCCCTTGTATCCGGTTTCGTTGCACTCCGCGCAACCCTTGCCGTAGTAAAACGGCCGACCCACCGTGTCTTCCTTCGTCAATCCCAATTCGGACAGCACCGATTCGGGTGGCTCGTAGGCGATGCGGCACTTCTTGCAAATCATCCGCACCAACCGCTGGGCGAGGACGGCTTGCAGCGTGGACGTGATCAGGAACGGCTCGACTCCCATGTCGATCATTCGCGTGATCGCGCCCGGAGCGTCGTTCGTGTGCAGCGTCGTAAACACCAAATGGCCCGTGAGCGATGCCTGAATCGAAATCTGCGCGGTTTCCAGGTCGCGCATTTCACCCACCATGATAACGTCCGGATCCTGGCGGAGAAAGGAGCGCAGCGCGCGCGCGAACGTCAGGCCGATCGCCTCATTGATCGGCACTTGCATGATCCCCTCGATGTCATACTCCACGGGATCTTCCGCCGTCAGCAATTTCAGGTCGACCGTGTTGATACGCTTCAGACACGAATACAACGTCGTCGTCTTCCCCGAGCCTGTCGGCCCGGTGACGATGAAAATGCCGTTGGGAACCTTGATGAGTTCCTTGGTGCGATCGTAGATTTCCGTGGGCATACCCAGGCTTTCCAACTCGAGGTTGACCACCGAGCGGTCCAGCACGCGCAGCACCACCGACTCCCCAAACTGCGTGGGCAGCGTTGAAACGCGCAAATCCACCTGTCGCCCGGCAATATTCAACTGGATGCGTCCGTCTTGCGGCATACGACGCTCGGCGATGTTCAAGTTGGACATCACTTTGACGCGCGAAATAATTGGCAGCGCCAGGTGTTTGGGCGGCGGCGCCATCTCGTACAAGGCGCCGTCCACGCGGTACCGGATCTTGAACTCGTCCTCAAACGGCTCGAAATGAATATCGCTCGCCCGGTCCTGAATCGCCTTGAACATAATGACGTTCACAAATCGCACAATGGGGGCCTGGCTCGCCAATTCTTCCAACGCCGCCGTGCTGCCGGCCTTCGTCGCAGTTTCAACTGTTTCTGCCGAAGCGAGCTGGGACTCCATGTCCGTCAAGACATCCTTCAGGGACTCACTCTCTTCACCAAAGTATTTCTGAATGGCCTCTTCGATCTGCTTCACCGGCGCGACGGCAAGCTGCACGTCCTTGCCCAGGATAAATGACAGTTCGCCGACAAGCTGGGGATTGTACGGGTCGATGACGGCCACGATGACGGTGTTTCCCGTGAGGGCGATGGGCACCGCTCCATACATGCGTGCCACACTCGCGGGCATGGCGCGCAATATCGGTTGGGTGAAGTCCACATCCTCAAGGTTGACGTATTCCAGGCTCAGGTGCTCGGCTACCGCCCGCAACAACTGCTCTTCACTGACCAGGCCGAAATCGATCATGACCTGCGAGAGTGACTTGCCGGTGCGCTCGTGCTCCTCCTCAATCTCACGATACTGCTCCGTACTGAGAAGATTGCGCTCCCGCACCAACTCGGAAAGGATTGGGCCCTCACCTTCGAACATGGCTTATCGTTTCCCTCCCTCGCCCTGCAATTTGGCCACAATGGATTGGGGATCCTGGGCGATCGTGATCAAATCAGCATAGCTGATCAATCCCCGCTCGTACAAACTCATCAGGTTCGAATCGAGTGTCACCATGCCGAACTTCGCGCCCGTCTGAATGTCGGAGGTGATGCGAAAGGTCTTGTTGTCACGTATCAGCGCCTGAATGGAGGGTGTCGAGATCATGATCTCGAAACAGGCCACGCGTCCCTTGGCGTCGGCCCGGATCAACAATACCTGGGAGATCACGGCCAGGATCGAGGATGCCAACTGTGTGCGAATCTGCTCCTGCTGGTCCGTCGGGAACGCGTCGACAATGCGGTCCACCGTGCGCGCCGCGCCCGTGGTGTGCAGCGTGGCAAAGACAAGGTGACCGGTCTCCGCCGCGGTAATGGCCGCTTCCATCGTTTCCAAATCGCGCATTTCGCCGACCAGGATGCAATCGGGATCCTGGCGCAAGCCGCGCCGCAACGCCTCTGCGAAATCGGGCACATCGACCCCGACCTCCCGCTGTGTAACGATGCTCTTCTTATGCGGGTGGTAATACTCGATCGGGTCCTCGATGGTGATGATGTGGCAGTCTTCTTCCGTGTTGATGATGTCAATCATCGACGCCAGCGTCGTGGTCTTGCCCGAGCCGGTCGGCCCGGTCACCAGGACCAGCCCGCGCGGACGAAACAACAGGTCTTTCACCGATGGCGGCAGGCCGATTTGCTCGAGGCTCATCAGCCGGTTGGGAATCTGTCGCAACACTATGCCGAAGTTGCCGCGCTCCTTGAACACGCTGACGCGGAACCGTGACATGTCGCCGTACGCAAAGCCGAAGTCCGTGCCGCCCTGCTCACGAACCTTCTGAATGTGGGCCTCGGAGGTGATCGCCTTCATCAGTCTCTCCGTGTCCTCCGCGTTCAGCACGGGCAGATCCATGTGCACCAGCCTGCCGTGCAGGCGAATTACCGGCGGCACCCCCACGCGGATATGCAAGTCCGAGCCGTTTTCATCCACGACGACCTGCAGCAGATCTTCCATTTGCACCGACATAAGTGGCTATCTCCGTTCGATTCTGCCTCTGACGACTCCGGCCATACTAGTCCTCATCACCCATGGTGATCGAAATCACTTCCTCGGGCGTCGTAATGCCCGCCATAATCTTGCGAACCCCGTCCTCACGCAACGTCCGCATCCCCAACTCTCGCGCCCGCGCGCGAATAACGTTCGAAGGCACCTTCTCGTAAATCAGCCGACGCACCTCGTCGTCCACACTGAAAATCTCGTAGATGCCCATGCGGCCGCGATATCCCGTGCGGGAGCATTCATTGCAGCCGGTCCCGCGCACGATGGTCGCGTTCTTGATCTCATCCGGATTGAGCTTCAGCGTCTGCATCTCGTAGTCCGTCGGTGTGTAGGCGACCTTGCATTTCTGGCAGACCTTGCGAATGAGGCGCTGGGCCATGATCGCGCGCACGGCCGTCGCCACCAGAAACGGCTTCACCCCCATGTCCACGATTCGCGTTATGGCGGACGGCGCGTCGTTCGTATGCAGTGTCGAGAACACCAAATGGCCCGTCAACGCCGCCTGCACGGCGATGTTCGCCGTTTCCAGGTCGCGAATCTCACCAATCATGATGATGTTCGGCGCCTGACGAAGGATCGAGCGCAACGCCGCCGCGAACGTCAGGTTGATCTCCGCGTTGACCTGCACCTGGTTGATGCCGTTCAGTTGATATTCGACGGGATCTTCAACGGTGATGATCTTGCGGTCGGGCTTGTTGATATCGTTCAAGCAGGCGTAGAGCGTGGTCGTCTTACCCGAGCCGGTGGGTCCCGTGACGAGGAAGACGCCATCGGGCATGCTGATAATCTTGGCCATCACCACCTGATCGTCGCTGAAAAATCCCAGGTCGCCCAATCCCAACAGCAGGCTGCTCTTGTCCAGAATACGCATCACGATGCTTTCGCCGTGATTGGTCGGCAGACAGGACACGCGCAGGTCGAGCGTGCGGCCCATCACCGGCAGCTGGATGCGCCCGTCCTGCGGCACGCGCTTTTCCGCGATGCTCATGTTGGCCATGATCTTGAGCCGGCTCATGATGGCCGCTTGCAACCGCTTCGGCGGGTTGTCCACTTCGTGCAGCACGCCGTCAATTCGATACCGCACTCGCAACCGTTTCTCCAGCGGCTCGATGTGAATATCGCTGGCGCGGTTGCGGAACGCCTCCATGATGACCAACCCGACAAGCTTGATGATCGGCGCGTCGGCGTCGGTATCGGTGCCCTCCTCGATCTTGCCTTCCGTCGCCTTGTCGCCCGCGATCCCCAGGTCGATCTCGCCCTCGGTGATTTCCTGCAGCATGTTCTCGACCGTGTCGTCGGCGCTGCCGTAATACCGTGCGATCGAACTCTCAATGTCGTTCTTGGCGGCGACCACCGGCTCGACGTTCATCCGCAGGATGTAACGCAGGCTGTCCACCGTATCGACGTCGAGCGGATCGCTGATGGCAATGGTGAGAGTGTTGTCGTGTTTGTAGACCGGGACGACCTTGTAGCGGCGGGCAACATGCTTCGGAACCAGCGCCAGCACCTCATCGGGCACGCGGTATTCCGCGAGATTGATCGTGTCCAGATTGAACTGAGTGGCCAGCGCCTTGACCACGTCCATCTGGCTGATCCGTCCGTCCAGAACCAGCGCGTCGACAAGCCCTACCTCTTCCGTTTTGGCCCGTTCTTTCGCCTTCAAGATGTCTTCGTGCGACACAAGCCCTACGTCGCGGAGAATCTCAACTATATATTCGTCATGAGCCGGCATATCGCTCGCGAGACTGTATCGGTTGTTTCAACTTTACTGCCTGCGCCTCCGTCCGTCAAGAAGCCAGACCGTCACAACCCTCGAACCGTTAGCGGGTTGTGCCTGTGCTTTCAACTGCCCTTCAGTTTACGGAGCAGGATGTCCCCGACCACCTGCGGGTTCGCCTTCCCCTTGCTCAATTTCATGACCTGCCCCTTCAGGAAGTTGATGGCCGCCTCGTTCCCGGCCCGGAAATCTGCCACGGATTTGGGGTTCTTGGCAATTGCGTCCTCGATAAATCCTTCAATCGCTCCCGCATCGCTGACCTGCACCAAGTCCTTCTCCTTGACGATCACGGACGGGCTCTTGCCGCTGCGAAACATCTCAATGAACACTTCCTTGCCCATCTTCCCGCTGATCTGGCCACCATCGATGAACGACACCAACTCCGTGAGATGTTCGGGCTTGATTGGACATTCGTCAACCGTCAACTTCGCCTCGGCCAGTTTACCAAGAAGTTCCGTCATTACCCAGTTCGAAATCGCCTTCGGATTGTTCGAGCCGCGCGCTACC
>JBGPVO010000067.1:0-7272 GCA_041491705.1 Verrucomicrobiia bacterium | reverse complement strand
GAGGCAACCGTGTTGGCCAGCGTCTCCGCCGCGATCCGTGCCCGCCGCTGGGTCGCCCGCTGCTGTTCGTCCACCTCGCGCCACAGATGCACGGCGGTCATGGCCACAACCGTCGCGAGGGTCACCGTGGCCATCCAGGCGGCGTATTGGACTTTGATGTTGTACTTCGAGGCCATCCGCACCTTCGTCACGCGCCGTTCAGAACTGGCCGCGAGGGTGAACTCTGCTTCCTATTATCATCATTGTCACCCTCTGCCCACCAAAGGTCAAGTCAGCCATTGTGGCTGGAGGTCAACTGGTTGCAACGCATTCCGGATCGGTCGAATATCACTCACGCCGCGACGCGGCTGAATAGATCCCTGCGGAACCACAACTGGACCGCAAGTCAGGCGCAGACGAACGACCGCGGCAGTTGAACAGGGTCCTCTCCTCCGCATCTCGACTTTTCCCGCATTGAGGACTATGCTGGCCGCATCGAAACGACATGAGAACGGTGAAACTGCAAGTGGACGGCATGACCTGCGCGAGTTGTGCGAAGGCGGTGGAGAAATCGCTGTGCGCCGTGCCAGGCGTGGAAAAAGCGTCCGTCAATTTTGTCTCGAAGACCGCCGCCATCGATGTGCGGGACGGCGTGGCCAATGAGCAGCCGCTCATCGACGCCGTCAAACGCGCCGGGTACAGCGCGCGCCTTCCCGTTCGCGACCGGGACATCGAAGAGAGCCGCGCGGCGCGGCGTGCCCTCGTCAAGGTCATCGGCACAGGCGCGCTGCTTTTCGCAGGCTGGTTGCTTGGCGCGACCAAGATCGTGCCGCCGGTTGTTTCAACCGCGCTGGTACTCGTCGCGTTGGTTCTTGCCGCGTATCCGATTTGCTTTCGCGCCATCAAGGCGTTGCTTGCCAAGCGGCTTGATGCGGACGTGCTGGTCACCATTGCCATCATCGCCGCGTCGTCCGTTGGCGAATTCGTTGCGGCGGGCGAAGTCGCGTTCATCATGCTGCTCGGCGAACAACTGGAAAACTACACGATCCGCCGCGCCCGGCGTTCACTTGGCAGCCTGCTCTCACTGGTGCCGCCGACGGCACACGTGCGGCGCGACGGGAAAGAGGCGGAAGTCGCGGCTTCGGAATTACAGGTCGGTGACATCGTGGTTGTACGCGCCGGTGAACGCATCCCTGTTGACGGCGTTGTCCAGAGCGGCATGGCGTCGGTGAACCAGGCGCCCGTGACGGGTGAGAGCATGCCCGTGGACCGGAGCGAGGGCGACGAAGTGTTCGTCGGCACACTGGCGGAAACGGGAGCATTGATCATCGAGGCGAAGCGTGTCGGCGAAGACACGACGTTGGCGCGCATCGCGCAACTGGTCGAGCAGGCGCAACAGCGCGAAGCACCGATCCAACGCACACTCGACCGCGCAGCGGGCTGGCTCGTGCCCGTGATGCTCACGGTGTCAGCCCTGGTCTACATTTTCTCGCATGACGTGGCCCGCGCAATTACCGTGCTGATTGTCGCCTGCCCCTGCGCGCTGATCCTGGCCACGCCGACCGCCGTGATGGCCGCCATTGCCCGCGCCGCGCGCGCCGGTGTGCTCATCAAGGGCGGACAATATCTCGAAGCGACGGCGCGGTTGCATACGATCGTGTTCGACAAGACCGGCACGCTCACGCATGGCGAACCCGAGGTCACGCACGTCAGCCGATTCGACGAACACAGCGAAACGGAACTTGTCGCGATTGCCGCCATTGCCGAAAAAATGAGCGCGCACCCCGTGGCCCGCGCCATCATGCGCAAGGCGGTTGCGCTGGGCCTTTCCACGGGCGATCCGTCGCAATTCCAAGCACACCATGGCCGCGGGGTCGTTGCCGAGCGCAACGGCCAGAAGCTCGTTGTCGGCCAGACGGGGTTGATGGACGATCAATCCGTCGTGATGAGCGACGCGGTGCAGGCGCACGTGGACGAACATCACGACGAAGGTCACACGACCATTGTCGTGGCCCACGACGGCAAGGTTTGCGGCACGATTTGCGTTGCCGATACAGTGCGAGCGAAGGCCGATGAAGCCATTCGCGACTTGCGCGGCCTCGGCGTCGAGAAGGTCGTTATGCTCACGGGCGACAATAAACGCGTCGCCATGCAGATCGCCGGCAAACTCGGACTCGATGAAGTGCAAGCCGATGTATTGCCCGAACAAAAAGCCGAACACATTGAATCATTGAAACGCGCCGGGCGTGCCGGCGGCGTGGCGATGGTCGGCGACGGCATCAACGACGCGCCCGCACTGGCGGTGGCCGACGTCGGCATCGCGATGGGCGTGAGCGGGACCGACGTGGCGCACGAGGCGGCGGACATCGCGTTGATGGCCGACGATCTTTCAAAGATCGCGTTCGCCGTCGGGCTGAGCCGGCACACGTTGCGCATCGTCAAACAGGGGTTGCTCTTTGCGCTCGTCTACAACGTCGTGATGGTCACCACCGCCGCCACCGGTCATCTCCACATGATCGGCGGCGCCATCGCCCACCAATTCAGCAGCGTCCTCGTGATCTTGAACGCGATGCGGCTGTTGCGGTACCAGTAAGATGGACGAGGCCATCGATAGCACGCACCCGGATTTCTGGAATGTTCGCTACGCGGTAGGCAAGACGCCGTGGGACTTTCGCGGGGTCCCGGAATGTCTGAAATCGTTTCTTGCCCGGACGTCTCCACCGGGCGCAGTCCTTGTTCCAGGTTGCGGTACCGGCTACGAAATCCAAGCCTTCCATGACGCCGGCTACGATGTGACCGCCATCGACTTCTCGCCTGTCGCCGTTGACAAAGCCAGGCAGTTGCTTGGGCCTCTGGCGGAAAGGGTCTTGCTTGGAGATTTCTTCACCCACGACTTCGGGCAGCGCCGGTTCGACCTCATCTATGAGCGGACGTTTCTATGCTCGCTGCCTCCGACTCGCTGGCCCGGTTACGTCGCCAGAATGAGCGAATTGCTTTCGACCGGGGGCAGATTGATTGGCATTTTCCTGTATGGGCAAGAACCGGATCCGCCTCCTTATCCGCTCACGGAGCGGCAGGCCAACGAGCTATTCAGGAAGGACTTCCGGCTGGTGCGCACCGAGTTGGTGTCGGACTCCCTGCCGTTGTTTCGTGGTATGGAAAAATGGCAGGAATGGGCCAAAATCAGCGCGGGCTGACAACCTCGGCGGCGGCGGCGCCCACCAATTCAGCAACGCGCTGGTGATTCCGAACGCGACGCGGTTGCTGCAGTGCCGGTAGACGAGTGGTCAGCTATCGTCCTTCTTGTTGATCAGCCGGGAAAATCTGCGGCCTAATATCCCGCCCGGAAAGCACGCGCATTACCGTCGCGGCTATTGTTTGTGCGATGAGAACAAATACTGGAAGCAAATCGAGGCCGCAACTAAACTTCGTTAATCTGTGGGGATTAACTTGCGGATATCGCATGAGGTGCACGGACCTCCCGACCGCGCTGAACGAAACAAACTTGAGCACCGTCCAAGTCAACAGAGTTTGTCACCCTGAGCTTGTCGAAGGGTCTCTGTCGTGTTCGTGAGATGCCTCGACAAGCTCGGCATGACAGAAAAGGAGCGGCACTCATCAAACCGCCGGTCGCGCCCGGGAGGCCGCGCCTACAAGAGTTGTGAAGCGACTACGCCGCCGGTTTTTCCCGGACGCGGATGATCATTTTCTTCATGCCGGCTTCGTCGCCTTCGCCTTCGCTGACGGCTTCGAGTTCGCGGTCTTTCTCCATGTGCACGTGAATGACGCGGCGGTCGAAGGCGTTGAACGGCCCGATTGTCACGGCGTCGCCCCAGCGGCGGACCTGGTCGGCGGCATCGGCGACCCTCTTGAGGATGTCGTCGCGCTGGCGTTCGCGGTAGCGCTCGCAATCGACCGTGACGCGGGGGGCGTCGGGGTTGGCGCGCTGAATGATGCGGTTCAGAAGAAACTGCAACTGGCTGAGGGTCTGGCCGTGTTTGCCGATGAGGCGGCCGGGTTCGACCGTCGCGATGTGCAGCAGCGTCGAGCCATCCATGGTGAACACCTCGACCTTGGTCTGGAGGCCGAGGCCGTCGAGCATTTTCTGCAGGACATCGCGGGGATCAAGCGGTGGACCGGTCGGAATGGGTCGAGAGGGTGAGGCTGGTGTCTCAGTTTCCATAACTATGCTCCTGTGTTTTGGGCGTTCGGCCTTCCCTACGGCGGGGTAAAGCTACGACGCCTGTTGATGCCAAGTTATGAGCCAACCATACCGAAACTCATTTCACTTTACCAGCAGAACCGACAGCCACGGCCTGGGCTGCGCCGGCCGCCTTCCGCATGCTCCACCACTGTTGCAAGATCGAGAGCAATTGCTGCAGCGTGTAGTACAAGGTCAGTCCCGCCGCCAACTTGTAGAAGAAGAACAGCATCATCACTGGCATGAACATCATCATTTTCTGTTGCTGCGGGTCGCCGCCGGTGGGCGTGAGTTTCTGCTGCCAGAACGTCGCGGCCGTCATCACCAACGGCAAGGGATTGATGTCCAGGCCGGCGACCGCAAAGATCGTGTCGGGTTGCGACAGATCGTGGATCCAGAGAAACGGCGCGCCGCGTAGTGCGATGGCGTTGAGCAACACGCGGTAAAAAGCGATCAGCACCGGCAATTGCACGAGCATCGGCAGACACCCGGAAAACGGGTTGATCTTGTGTTCCTTGTACAGCTTCATCATTTCCTGGTTCAGCCGTTGTGGATCGTCCTTGTATTTCTCGCGCAGCTTGGTCATCAACGGCTGGAACTTCTGCATGGCCTTCATCGACTGGATACTCTTGGCCTGGATCGGCCAAAAGACGATCTTCAAGGCGATCGTCACCAGAAGGATGGCCACGCCGTAGCTCGGGATCAGCCCGTAGAAGAAATTCAGGCTGTGCAGCAGTACGGCCCCGAACAAGCCGGAATACAGGTCGAGCGGTGTCCCGAAGTCCATCAACTCTTCCTGATGCCTGCCCAAGGCCGCCAGCCGGGTGTAGTCCTTCGGCCCGGCGTAAAAGGTAAAGGTGCACGTTTCGCTGCCATCCGCCCCGCGTGCCAATGGCACGTCGGCTGCGGCCATCACGCCGTGATTGATTGGAGGCGGCGGAGGCGTTGCCAAATCAACGGACGCATAGGTCACCCCGGTGACGTTGGTCGTCGGCGACACCACCATGGTGAAATACTGGCTCTTGACCGCGACCCAGCCCGCGCGGATGTCCTCATGCGGCTTGCCGGCCTTCACGTGATCCATCACTCGCGACAGCGTGCGATTGCGAAACTTCGACGCGCCCTCCCAATCCACCACCAGATAGCTGGGTGGTTCCCGGGGCTGCGTGGTTGACGCCGTGCCGATGACGAGACTGACGATGCCGGAAGGCGCCAGCGCGGCCGGCACCTGCACGCTGCCGGCAATGACATAGGCGTTACTGAGCGCGAAGGTCTTGGTCACGCCGTTGCCGCTTCGCAACAGGACAGTCTTTGCATCCACGCGCTGGATGGCGAATACATCGTTGGTTCCCGCGCCCGGCACGCCGACGAGCGACAACGCGGGCACCAGGCCCGGACCGTTCAGCGTCGCGAAGTCGTTGCTGCTGCCCTTGTGCTTGAGCAACTCAATTGAGCGCACACCACCGCCCCAGCTCGTGAAGTCGACACGCACGAATTCGTTACTCAGCGAGATGATCTGTTCAGCGGGGCGCGGCTGTTCGGGCTCGACCCTGGTTTCCTTCGCTACCTCCACGGGTTTCTCCGCCGGCTTTGCCGTCTCCACTGGCTGGGTCGGGGCGTTGGTTGCCGCCGCGGCGGTTGGCCGCGGCACCTTCGGCTTCGGGGGATAGATCGTATTGATCAGCCGCTGCGCCGCCATCAGGGCGATGAGGCAGCATACCACGACGAGAATGGTCTTCTTGTCCATCATCGTTCGGGCACCGGGTCAAAGCCGCCTTCGTTGAAGGGATGGCACCGCGCCAGCCGTTTCGCCGCCAGCCACACACCGCGCACGGGGCCGTGTTTCTCAACCGCTTCGTGGGCGTAGCACGAACAGGTGGGATAGAACCGGCAGCAACCACCAGTCAGTGGCGGCGCCGGCAGCAGCATCTTCAGCGGCGACAGACAACGATACAGTCGCAGCAAAACCAGAAGTAAACGCTTGATCACGCCTCGTTGAGGATGCCCGCGGCTTGGAACAGCCGCAGTAATTCCGTCTCCACGTCCTGACGCCGCTTTCCATTGATGGCGCTACGGGCAATCATGACAATCTGCAAATTGGTTTTAAATTTCTGTTTGTTCAGCCGATACGCCTCGCGCAAGAGCCGCCGCGCGCGATTCCGCGTCACCGCCCCGCCGATCTTGCGGCTCGTCACTATGCCGACCGCGCGACTCGCGGGCGTTCCGGCGCGTGGCTGCCCCGGCGGATTGTCGACCGCGTACAGCACAAATAGCGGGCCGACGACCTTGCGCCCGTGTTCATACGCGTGCCGGAATTGATGACCGCGCTGGAGTCGTTCGCTTTTCGGAAATGTGCTGGTGCCATGCAACCCGGCCTCCGCCAAGCCACCGCCATGGCTTTTGTGCTACACAGACAGGCGTTTGCGCCCCTTGCGGCGACGTCGAGCCAAAAGCGCGCGGCCACTCTTCGTGCGCGTCCGTTTCAAAAATCCGAATCTTCGTTGCCGCCGAATCTTGGACGGCTGATATGTCCGTTTCATGTGTCTGTCACCGGTTAGGGAAGGCGCATCATAACAGGCGCGAGTTGATTGTCAACCATCGGAGACAGATGGAAAAAGCGCGGCCCCAGGGGCACGCGGGGTCACGCGAGCTCTCGGTTGTCTAACCGACGAGAGCGGGGCTAATCCGACCGGGGGCGCATGTATTGCTTAAGAACCTCCGGAGAGCCCTCCGCTCGACTTAGCATCACGCGGAGTATGGAGGTGTTGTATCTCCTGTCACTGGCTTCCAGTTTCTCACGAAGTCGGCGGCGCAACTTAAGAGCACGCTTTCTAGCGTCCCGCGGCTCCCTGCGGTAGATTTCCGCCATTTCTACGAGAATTGGGCCAATTGATGCAGCATCGTCTGCCTCGCCAGCGCGCTCGCTAAGCGCTGAGGACAAGGCTCGCAAAAGCGGAATTCCCGAACGGTATGGGTACTCAATACGATGGACGATCTGTGCCCACGCGTGTTCAAACAGAGTCCGGACTTGGAGTTCTGCGAGCAAATCCCTCTTCCTGCACTTCATTCGTACTGCATAATGCACGGATCTG
>JBGPVO010000066.1:0-7291 GCA_041491705.1 Verrucomicrobiia bacterium | reverse complement strand
GGTGAGATAATTCGGCGCGCTTCTGAGCGAGGAGTGAATCTTCGCTCTCTTGGCCGGGATACAATTCTTGTCTCATTTGATGAGGCGGCAGCTGACGCGGACCTAGCGGAGTTGATTTCCATCTTCATCGGCGAACCGCTTAAGCCACTAGATTCAGAATGGAGTTCACAAGAAACAGCGGTAGGGTTCCGTGATCAGTTTCTACGGGCCTCGTCATTCCTTACCCACCCCGTTTTCCACCGCTACCACACCGAGCACGAGATGCTGCGCTACATCAAACGGCTCGAAGCGAAGGACCTGTCGCTGACGACTTCGATGATCCCGCTCGGATCGTGCACGATGAAGTTGAACGCGACCGCAGAGATGTTTCCGATCACGTGGCCGGAGGTTGCCAAACTGCATCCGTTCGTGCCCATTGAGCAGACCCAGGGCTATCAGGTTCTCTTCAAGCAACTGGAAATATGGCTGGCGGAGGTCTCGGGTTTCGCGGCGGTCTCCCTGCAGCCCAATGCGGGCTCGCAGGGCGAGTACACGGGCTTACTGGTCATCCGAGAGTATCAGCAGCAGCGCGGCCAGGGATGCCGTGACGTCTGCCTCATCCCCGGTTCGGCCCACGGAACGAACCCGGCCAGCGCGGTGATGGCGGGATTCAAGGTTGTGGCGGTTGCGTGCGATGAGCAAGGCAACATCGACATGGCCGACCTGTGCGCAAAGGCACGGGTGCACCGTGACGACCTCGGCGCGCTCATGGTGACCTATCCGTCCACACACGGTGTGTTCGAGGAAACCATTTGCGAAGTCTGCCAGATCGTCCACGAGAACGGTGGCCAGGTTTACATGGACGGCGCGAACATGAACGCGCAACTCGGATTGTGTCGCCCCGGGGATATGGGCGCGGACGTTTGCCACCTCAATCTGCACAAGACCTTTTGCATTCCGCACGGCGGAGGCGGGCCGGGCATGGGACCGATCGCGGTTGCCGGGCACCTGGCTCCATATTTGCCGAAACATCCACTGGCCAAGGTTGGCGGCGCGAAGGGAATCGGCCCGGTGGCGGCGGCGCCATGGGGCAGTGCGAGCATCCTGGTCATTCCATGGATGTACATTGCGCTGATGGGCGCCGACGGCCTCACCGACGCGTCCAAGGTCGCCATTCTCAACGCCAACTACATCGCCAAACGACTTGAACCGTATTTTCCGACGCTCTACAGGGGCCATGGCAATCTCGTCGCGCACGAGTGCATCGTCGATTGCCGCCAGTTCAAGCCCCGCACGGGCATCGAAGTTGAGGACATCGCGAAGCGGTTGATGGACTATGGCTTTCATGCGCCGACGATGTCGTGGCCCGTGGCCGGCACGCTGATGATTGAGCCGACTGAAAGCGAGTCGAAAGCCGAACTCGATCGTTTTTGCGACGCCATGATTGCCATCCACGACGAGATCAAGGCCGTCGAATCCGGCTCGATGGACAAAGCCAATAATCCACTGAAGAACGCGCCGCATACGGCGCACGTGGTTGTCGCCGACAAGTGGGATCGTCCCTACAGCCGCGAGCGAGCCGCCTTCCCGGCGCCATGGACGCGTGAGCACAAGTTCTGGCCACCGGTTGGCCGCGTGGACAATGTGTACGGCGACCGTCATGTTGTGTGCGCCTGCCTTCCAGTCGAGGCGTACGGGGCAGCAGGCGTGCAGCCCAAGTAGATTAAAGGCTCTGCGGTCGCCATCTGTAAACGCTTGCAGTGCAGTGAATTTCGTTTGCAGAACTCTCGGAAAAGTGTATATTATCTCAAAGTGATTGGGGGTGTGGTGGCAAAGGCGAGGAAAGAGGTCGAACTTGCGGTGCGCGTGGGCAACAGGCCTGCCGCGTTGGGCGAGGTGCTCGCGGCTGTGGCCGACCGCGATGTCAATGTCTTGGCTTACTGCTCGTATTCCGAGCGCGATGATCTCGTCATCCTGTTGGTCACCGACAATGCGCTTCTGGCCAAGGACGCGCTCCAACGTGTCGGTTTCTCCTGCAAGGCAAATTCCGTCGTTCTGGTTGGCGCTTCGGACGAGATTGGCTCGGCGGCGATAATCGGCGCGCATCTCGGGATGGCAGGAGTTCAGATTCTTTACTCGTACGCCTCGTCGTCAGGAGGCGACCAATTTGTCGCGGTCTTCAAGACCACCAACGACGAGCGCGCCATTCAGGCCCTGGAGATTTGTCCACAGGCGCGCGCCGCGGCGTGAAGGGGTTCCCTGTTCCGGGCGCTCCCGTCAACTACGCGGACCGAAGTTGGCGGATGGCGCGTTGGTTGCAGATGCAGAATTGGTGGTGTTCGTCGCCGGCGACTGGGGCTTGCTCGGACCGAAGGGCCACCACCATTTCTTCTTTGTCGGTTTCACGGGCGGGGGCGGACGCGGCTTTAGTTCCTCATCTGTCATCACCCGTTCGAGGTGTGGATAAACCTGCTCGCCCCCATGCACGGTCACCGCGCCATCGGACCCGGCCACGAGTTGCGGCACTGAAAGTATGTCCGAGTAGACGATATGCTTCAGAACCTTTGCGTCGGGAGCGATCTCAGCGTAGCGTATCGAGCGCGGCCCGCTGCGGTACAATACGTGGAGGTGGCCATTGTTGTCCGTCCTGGCTGAAGGCTCGCCGAGTTCAATGAAATCCCCGAGCGGAATCATGCCGTAGATCAGATCGTGAGTTTCATCCTGCACGCCCGCATACAACACTTCATTATAGTCGGCGCGGCGCAGCAAGAGCGAATACGTGCGGTATTCCTCGTTTGTTTCGCCTTCGGCCCGTGGCAGGCCGATTGTTTGTTTCCAAATCTCGCGACCATTGATGATGGTGAACCTGGTCGGTGCCGATAACGCATGGATGCCTTCACCCTCGACCACGGCCCGCACAATGAAAGTGCCGTGCTGGCGAAGATCGTAGTGCGGGAGCAAGTTCGCCGCCACGGTCACAGTGTGGCCGGGTGCAATCTTGGCCGGGTCCGGTGCCGGTAGGTTGCCGACCATGGAGATGGTGGCGCCGGACACGTCAGTGATAAGGAAGGTGAGCCAAGGGGCTTCGCCCTGGTTTGCCAGGTCGATGGTGTGGCCCGAAAAGTTGCGGACAGTGACGACCACGGGAATCGATTCGAACAGCATCAGTGAGTCGCGCTCCATGCTGAGCTGCACGGAAATCTGGGCGCGCGCGCTCCACGGCACCGCCAAGACTGTAAGAAATGCGAGAAGAATTGATCGACACATGCGCAAACGGTAGCACGCGAACGGAGAGCCGAACAAGGAAAATGCCACGAGCTAGCGTCCGGTGACCAACGCGTGTAGCGCAGTCCGCAGCGCCACGTTGTGCGCTACGGCGCGTCGTTGCAACGGGAACCGCACGGGTGTTTCGCTGCCGAGAATATGGTCCGTGCAATTCAGAAACAGATGGTACGCCATCGGCCAGCGGAGTCGTCGCTTCAGCCGGTCGATACTCGCTTCCCGGCGGATCAGCCCGGGACCGGTTGCGCGATTGCCATCGATCACGTTATCACGATTGACAGGAATCACCTTGCCCACCGCTTTGACGATGCGTTCGCCGACGAACGGCGGCTTGCGGCACAGTTCATAGAGATAATATCCGGGGGCGTCGACATCTTCGTGGAGATCAAGCGTGAAGAGAAAGCGCTGGCCCTTGACGAGCCGTTTGACCAATTCCGCCTCGGGGCAATCGCTGGAGTTGCGGAACTGGCGGTTGATGTCCCGGCGTTGTGCATTGCGCCGTTGATTGCGTTCCCAACCGTAGGGATTGATGCACGGCAGGACGAACCAGTTCAGCTGCCACTTCGCCCACGCGTCACCCTCCAGCCAGCGCAATACCCCTTCCACGCTGCCCGGTTCCTCGCCGTGAATTCCCGCGGTGACCAAAATGGTTGGCGCCCGCCGATCGATTCGGCGCCGTACCTGGAAGAATGGGTAACCCCACACGTCCCCCACCTGTTCCACACGCCATTCTCGCCCCGGCAGAGCATGCAATCGGTGGACGACTTCGCGATAGTCACGACTACGACCCATGCACGTACTTATTGCACAGAGAGTGCCTGGTGACAACCGTTGTGGCGCGGCGCGTGATCGCCTGCAAATCCTTCGGCGTCAGGCCTCGATCATCGCCTTGAGAAACTCTTTGTTCGTCTTAAGTTTGCCAAGCCCGGTGAGCAGTTTCTGCAGGGCTTCGACGGGCGGCGCGCCGCTGAGCGCGCGGCGCAGGCGCGTGATCGCCTCCAAATCCTTCGGCGCAAGCAGCAACTCCTCCCGGCGCGTGCCGGAAGCGTTGATGTCCACAGCGGGCCAGTAGCGTTGCTCGGCGATCTTGCGGTCGAGCACCAACTCAGAGTTGCCGGTGCCTTTGAACTCTTGAAAGATGAGTTCGTCCATCCGTGACCCGGTCTCAACGAGCGCCGTCGCGATGATGGTGAGCGAGCCGCCCTCCTCCGCTTTGCGCGCGGAGGCAAAGATGCGGCGTGGCTGTTCCATCGCGCGGGCGTCAAGTCCGCCGGTCATCGTGCGACCGGTCGAGCCGATGTAGTTGTTGAACGCGCGCGCGAGACGCGTGATCGAATCCAGGACGATGAAGACGTCCTGGCCAAACTCGACGAAGCGCTTGGCGCGCTCGATGGCCATCTTGGCGGTGCGGACGTGTTCTTCGATCGTCTGGTCGTTTGTAGAAGCGATGACTTCCCCGCCCGTGACCGAGCGGCGGAAATCGGTCGTCTCCTCCGGACGTTCGTCCACCAGCAGCACCATCGTATGGACGTCGGGGTGGTTCGTGATCACCGCGTCGGCGATGTGGTGCAGCAACGTCGTTTTGCCGGTGCGTGGCGCGGCCACGATCAACCCGCGTGTCCCCTTGCCAATGGGCGCAATGATGTCGATAACCCGTGTGGTCAAGCGGTCGGGGACGGTCTCGAGGATGAACCGCTCATTCGGATTGAGGCTCGTCAGGTCGTCAAATTTCTTGAGCGACGTCCATTTCTCGGGCGGGTGTCCGTTGATCTTGAAGACCTCGGCCAACTGCGGGCTGCCCTTCTTCGGCGGCACGGCGCGGCCCTCGATTTCGAGGCCAGGCCGCAACTTGAGTTTGCGGATAACGTCCGGCGACACGTAAATGTCGTTCGGGCTGATCTGGAAGCTGCGCGCGGGGTTGCGGAGAAAGCCGAACCCTTTTTCGCCGACTTCGAGCACGCCGCGGACCTGGCTGCCGGTTGGTTGCTGTGGTGGAGGCTGTGGTTGTGTTTGCTTCTGTTCTGTCTCGTTCACAGTGCTTGCTCTGCCCGCGTGGAGCGCAGGCGTATGGTTTTCGTTGTCAGATCGTGTACGGCCTTGATGTATCGGACGGTACGCGTGCTGGCCCGCATCACGATTGAATGCGTGATGGCGCTGTGCCCGAAGAAGCGCACACCGGGCAACAGCGGGCTGTCGCTGATGCCTGTCGCGCTGAATACGATGCCATTCCCCCGGGCGAGGTCTTCCGCGTAGTACACTCTGTTCAGTTCCTCTTCAAATCCATCCTTGACCAGTTGCTTTCGTTCCGGCTCGTCGCGCGGCCACATTTTCACCTGCATGTCGCCGCCAAGGCCGCGCAATGCCGCGGCCGCCAACACGGCTTCCGGCGAACCGCCAACGCCCGCGTACAGATCCGTGCCGCTGTCGGTCAGGCTGGGCGCAATCGCGCCCGCCACGTCGCCGTCGCCAATCATCCGCAGCCGTGCCCCGACCTTGCGGACGCGCGCGACCAACTCTTCATGTCGTGGCCGGTCGAGCACGGTAACGGTCAGGTCGTGCACGGGCGTATTGAGTATCTTCGCGACGAGAAGCACGTTCTCCTCGATCGGCGTTTCCAGCTTCACCTGCTCGACGCCCGTCTTGAGCATGTAACTGTGCACCCGCGGCCCGTACGCCAGCTTCTCGCAATAGAAGCTCGGCAGTTTCTTCAACGACTTGCCCAAGCCATCATAGGAACTGCCGGCCGCCAGCACCGAAATCACGTTCGGCAAGCCCTTCGATATGTTCGTCGTGCCGTCGACGGGATCGACCGCAATGTCCAGCGGCACAACCCCCGGTTCCCACGTCCCCAGATGCTCGCCCAGAAAAATCCCCGGCGCGTCATCCTTGATCCCCTCACCGATCACGACTTCACCGCAACACGGGATCAAATCAAACATCCCCCGAATCGCATCACACGCGGCCTGGTCCGCCGCATTCTTGTTGCCCTTCCCCATCCACTGCGCGGCATTCAGGGCAGCCGCCTCCGTCGCGCGGACGAGGTCGAACTCAATAATGCGCTCCAAATCCCGAATCGGTTTACGACCTAACTTCGCCATGAATGGGTTTTGCCTTGCTGCCTATCGGGCTATTCCGCGTTCAGACTTGCGACAGAAGTCGATGAAATGTTCGAGCTCTGGGCTCGGCGGAAGTTCTGACTGTATCTTATCCAAGGCATTGCCCACTGTCAACCCCGCTCGAAACAATATCTTGAACGCCTCCCGCAGCGCCCGCTGGGCCTCCTCGGACACCCCGTTGCGCTCCAGACCGACTTTGTTGATCCCCCGCGTCTCGGCGGGGTTACCATCCGCCATCATGTAGGGCGGCACATCTTGCACGACCTTGGCGCAGCCGCCGATAATGGCCATGGTCCCGATCCGGCAAAACTGATGTATCGCCGCCAACCCTCCCACAATTGCAAAGTCTTCCACCACAACATGTCCCGCAAGCGTACCGTTGTTGCTGAAGATGACGTGGTTCCCTACGATACAGTCGTGCGCGACGTGCGAATAGGCCAAAAAGTTGTTGTGCGACCCGATCCGCGTATGCAGCCCGTCACCCGTCGCCGTATGTACCGTCACATGCTCGCGAAAGACGTTATCCGAGCCGATTTCGAGGTAGCATTTGCCCCCCTGATATTTTAAGTCCTGCGTCTTCAACCCGATGCACGCAAACGGAAAAAATTCGCACCGTGGCCCAATCGTCGTCAATCCATCGACAACAACATGCGAGTGCAGCCGACATCCCTCGCCGAGCTTCACATTCGGGCCGATGACACAATACGGCCCGATCTCGCAGCCAGCACCGATCTGGGCGCACGAGTCAACGATTGCGGCAGAGTGAATGTTCGAAGAAGCCATCAGAACCGCCCCACCTTCCCCACCCTTTTGTATACGAATCCACGCGCCGGGTCAATGCAAGCCTTCTCCGAACCGTCCGTCCGCAACCTGCGGGCGAGTTCAATTCACCACAATGACCCGATAAAACCGCT
>JBGPVO010000065.1:0-7316 GCA_041491705.1 Verrucomicrobiia bacterium | reverse complement strand
TGCTGGTGCTCCGACGTCAGCACCGCCAGCGCGGACGCGAAGCCGCTGACGGCAATATTGGCGACATCCAGGGGGACGTGCTTGATGCACTTGATCGTGTTCTGCAACCGCGTGCGCACGCCATGAATCACATGCACGTCGGCTTCGAGTTTTGCGCCGATCATGCCCACGGGATTTTGGATGCCGTCGTTCCCATCGACGAAGAAGTGCTGGCGAATCGCATGGATGACCACGTGATCCATCGGGATGTTGACGGCCTTCGCGTTGAGCAGGACGTTGCGGACCTCCTCCTCGGAGATTTCGCGGTCGTCGTTGGTCACGGCCACTGTGCCGCGGTTGTTGAAGCTGCGGATATGACCGCCGCTCACGCTGGCGTACACATTGTGAATCTCGACCCCGGCGCTCTCCTCGGCGTCGGCCACGGCCGCATGGATGCATTCGACGGCGGCATCGATATTGATGATCTCACCCTTGCGAACCCCCTCGGAGTTTGCCTGGCCGACTCCGATCACCATGATGTTGCCATCGTCGAGCACCTCGCCGACCACGGCGCACACCTTGGAGGTGCCCACCTCCAATCCCACGATGATCCGTTCCTTCGGTAACATGGTTGTAGCCAAACCTTTCTAATTGACGAATGTCACGGGCACGCCGCGGTTGACCGTCAGGTCCACCATCTGCACCGATTTTTGCCGCTGCTGCGCCCACCGCAAAATCACTCCCAGCCGCCGCAACTGCTGCGGAAATTCCTCCACGTCCACTTTCACGGTCGTATGCTGACGCGTGGTCAGCACCAACTGCCGCGGCTTGGACAAATCAATCTGCTCGACCTCCAGCAACGAACTCGCAACCGCCTGGTCAAGCTTGTCCAACAATTCCAGGGCGCGATAGATTTGCTCCGACTCGACCTGCTTGCCCACCCGCGCGTCGGCCAGCGACACGCCGGTTAACATCGGCACGGGCCGGGGCGTCTGCGGCTGCAGCACCGTTCCCTCCACAAGTTTGATCGGCTTCATTACGAAGCCCGCACGGTCAATGTAAAACGTCGTGTCGCCCAACCCGGGGCTTGGCGCCCGCAACCGCGCCACGGCAATGCGCTCCGCCACGCGGATGAACAACCGGTCGGGCAACATCCGTCGCACTTCCACGGCGCGCACCAACGGCAGCATCTCGAGATTATTGCGTACCTGATCCAGGTCGATGGACAGGAGGTTCTGGCCGACTTGTACGCCCGCAAATCGCACCACCCGTTCCGGCGTCAACACGCCGTCGTTGTCCACCACGATCTGGTGAATCGTGAAGCGCGGGTTGTTGTACACGAATCGATTGACCGCCGTCTTCACCAACCGATACATCCCGTAGCCGGCCGCCACCAACATGCCGAGCGACACGCCAACGGTCATGGCCACGCGCAGCCGGCCCAACGCGCGTCCGCGCGTCTGCACTTTGACGTCCAGCAAATACTCCGGCCGCTTCTTTCTTCGGTTGCCAGGCTTCATCGCGATACCAACACCGGCTCCCTCCAAACCGCTTCGGACGCCCCGTTGCGACTGCGACGCGCCAGCGCCATCTGGACCAGCCGCGCGCACAGATCCGAAAACCCAATCCCCGCCGCACGCGCAGCCTTGGGGACCAGGCTCGTCTCGGTAAATCCCGGAATCGTGTTCACCTCCAGCACGAACAGTTCACCGTTCTCCGACAGGATCAAATCCACCCGTGAAAAGTCGCGGCATCCAAGACAATCATGGGCGCGTAATGCCAGAGACTTCGCTTGAAATTCGATATTCTTGTCCAATGGCGCCGGTACGAGGTAATCCGTCTGCCCCTTCGTGTACTTCGCTTCGTACGTGAAGAACCCGTGCTTCGGGTGAATCTCGACCACCGGCAACGCGTGGCCGTCAAAAATGCCCACTGTCAATTCGCGCCCCGGGATGAACTGCTCCACCAGCAAGTGATCGTCGTAACGCCAGCCGATCTGACAGGCCTCGTCGAGGTCGGCGTCCTTCTGCACGATGCTGATGCCCACACTGGATCCCTGCCGAGACGGTTTCACGACCAGCGGAAAGCCAAGCTGTGCCAAACGGGGCAAATCCGGGTTCGCACGGTCGACCACCTCATGGTTCGGTGTCCGGATACCGGCGGTCAGAAACGCCCGCTTTGCCGCAATTTTATCGAAGGCACGCGCGCTCGCCTCCGGGCCGGAGCCGGTGTACGCGATGCCGCCATCCTCGAGCATCCGCTGCAAAGTGCCATCCTCGCCGAACGTGCCGTGCAACGCGAGGAACGCCACGTCCACGTCTCTCGGCATCACGAACGCCGCATCCTGGATATCGATGGGCACGACCTTCGCGCCCGTCAGTGTCAGTGCGTTCGCCACCGCTGTGCCTGACCGTAACGATACTTCGCGTTCGGCAGAAGGCCCTCCCATCAGCACCGCAATCTTCAATTGTTTCATGGCCGCAGCTCTCTATTGTTTCTCCGACCCGAGAATCATCACCTCGGGTTCGAGGTCGATCCCGCGCTCCTGGCGGGCCCGCTCCCGGATCGTTGCAATCAATTGCAACACGTCGCTGGCAGTTGCCTTGCCCTCGTTCACGATGAAATTCCCATGCATCTCCGAGACGCGCGCACCGCCGACCGACATTCCCTTCAACCCCAACTCCTCAATCAGTCTGCCCGCCGGAATCGCCTCGGGATTCTTGAAAATGCACCCGGCGCTCGGCTTCGCCGGCTGCGAGGACCATCGTTTTTGCGCGAACGCGCGCAGCCGACTGTCGATCATCTTCCGCTCCGCCTTCGTCCCGCGCAGGATTGCCGACAACGCGATGTGATTGTGGAACACGGGGCAACTCCGGTAGGAAACGGGAAGATCTTTCGCCTCGGCATCATAGATATCGCCCGAGTAGCTGATGTACCGGACCCACTCGACCACGTCGAATGTCTGTTTGCCCATCGCCCCCGCGTTCATGCGCAGGGCCCCGCCGAGTGAGCCGGGAATTCCCTCCATGAATTCGAGTCCGCTCAATCCCTGCCTCGTGGCGACACTCACAATCGTCTTCAGCCGCGCGCCCGCCCGCGCCAGGATCCGTTCGCCGTCCACTTCGACCTTCGAGAACTCATCGTTGGTTAGGCCAATGACCACGCCCCGGATGCCGCCGTCGAGCACCAGCAGGTTCGTGCCCCGTCCAACGACCGCCACGGGTATTTCGCGCACGTGGCAGTAGTGGAGCAGACGCGCGAGGTCGCGCTCGTTGGCCGGCTCGATCCAAAACTCGGCCGGGCCGCCCACGCGCATCGACGTATGCCGCGCCATCGATTCGTCGGGGCGGATCTTTGCATGGTCAGACAACAACACCTTCAGGTCTGCCTGTAGATTCATGGGCTGTGTCTCCGGCTTGAGAACCTTCGGTTTTCGCGAGCGGAATTTTCGCGCCAGCGCTTCGGCCACTTTGTAGATGTCTCCCGCGCCCATCGTAAGGATGATGTCGCCAGGCCGCGCTTCCGCGAACAGCCGGACCGCCAGCATCTCCAAATCTGTTTCAAACACCGCGCTCGCCTGACCCGATGCCGCCACCGCGTTGTACAGCATCTGCCCGGTGACGCCATCAATCGGCTTTTCGCTCGCGGCATATATCTCCGTCAGAAACAGCTTGTCCGCACCCAGGAATGCCGAACCAAACTCCTCGCGCAACGCCTGCGTGCGCGTGTACCGATGCGGCTGGAACGCCACGATCAACCGACGGTAACCCCCGGCGTCGTTCTTCGACAACATCGTTCGCGTCGCGGCAATCGTTGCGCGGACTTCCGTCGGGTGATGCGCATAATCGTCCACGACAAGAATGCCACCCTCGTCGTACACCCGATCGAAACGGCGTTTCGCGCCCGTGAATTGCCCCAGTGCGTCCGCGATCTTCTCGAACGGGATGCTCAGTTCGTCCGCCACGGCAATCGCGGCCAGCGCATTGGTAACGTTCTGCATACCCGGAATGCCCAGCTCAACTTCGCCAATATGCTGATCGCGGCACGCCACCGTGAACCGCGAGCCACATTTCGTCTGCTCGACGTTGAGGGCGCGGTAATCGGCGTTCGGAGAAAGCCCGAAGGTGATCACGGCCCGACACCTCGGCGCGAGCTTCAGGCAGTTCGGGCAATCGGCGCACAAAAAGACCGTCTTGTGCGTGCTGGAGAAAAACGACTCGAATGTTTCCTGCAGTTTGTCCATCGAACCATAGTGATCGAGATGCTCGGGCTCGATATTGAGGCAGACGGAGTATTCCGGACTGAACCCAATCAGCGTGCCGTCGCTCTCGTCGGCCTCGGCGACGAAGTACTTACCGCCGCCGATCTGCGCGTTCGTGCCGAGCACCGGCACGTGCGCGCCGACACAGTAGCTTGGCGCGCTGTCGCTGCGCGTGAGCACATAGGCAATCATCGCCGTCGTGGTCGTCTTCCCATGCGTGCCCGCCACGGCGATGTTGTTGGAATGATTCATCAGGGCGCTCAACAATAGCCCGCGCCGCACCCGTGGAATCTTCAGGTCGTCCGCCGCCTGGAGTTCGACATTTTCACCGTTGACCGCCGACGTGTACACAACCAGCTCCGTGTCCTCCTCGACGTTTCGGCCCGTGTGGCCGCTGCAAATTCTGGCGCCGAGTTTCTGTAGCTCCTTCGTACCGCCGTTTGGCGACAAATCCGACCCCGTGACGCGATGTCCCTGTTGTAATAACAGGCGCGCCAGTCCGCTCATGCCGGAACCCCCGATGCCAACAAAGTGCACCCGGCGGGGTCCGCCACCAAGAAACTCTATCAGTTGTTGCTTACTCCCCATATCGTTCCAAGAGCGTTGCAATGCGCTCCGCCGCATCATCCACCGCCAACAATCGCGCCGCTCGGGCCATCTTCGCGCGACCCGGTTCGTCGTCGAGCAAATCGCCGATCGCGCCGGCCAACCGTTCGCCGCGTTCCGCGTGCAGGTTGTTGAACTGCGATTGGTCAACCAGCCGCGCCGCGCCAGCGCGCTCGAACACGCGCGCGTTGTACCACTGATGGTTGCCGGCGGCGTGCGGATACGGAATCAGGATCGCGGGCAAACCGAATGCCGCGATCTCAGTGAGCGTCGCAGCTCCTGCGCGCGCGACCACTACGTCCGCCGCGCTGTATGCCAACTCCATTTCGCCACAGAAACTCATCACCTTCGCCACAAATCCGTTCTTTTCGTACGACTCGCGCGTAAATTGTTCATCCTGCGCGCCGGTCAAATGCACGAACTGCACCGTCCCCGTTCTCCCCTCCAGCCACGGCAATGCACAGGCTACGGCCTCGTTGATGGCGTGCGCGCCCTGGCTGCCGCCCGCAACCAACACGGTCAATCGCCCCGACTCCAGACCGAGCCGCGCACGCGCATCGGCCACTTTCCCGCGGCGCAGTGCCGCGCGAATCGGCGTGCCGGTCACCGTGACCGGTTTGCGTCCGAAAAACCGTGCGCAGTCCGCCACCCCGACCGCGACGTGGTCGGCGAATCGGCCGGCCCAGCGGTTTGCTTTGCCGGGTACGGCGTTCGATTCATGGATCAACGTCGCCGTTCCACGCTGGCGGAACCATCGCGCCCCGAGCACCGCCGGTGCCGATGTGAATCCCCCCATCCCCAGCACCACGTCCGGCTCAAATTCATCGCACATGGCGGCGCACCCGCGTGTCGCCATGGCCAACCGGACGCAAAATCGAATCAACCGTCGCGATCCCTCGTAGCCCACGGACGGGACCGCTTTCACCTCGACGGGTCCCGAAGGGTTGGAGGAGTCGGTCAACGCCGCCAATGCGGTCTGATCGACTGCCTTTTCGGAGACCAACAACCGGACTTGGTGCCGGTGCGCCTGCAGAACTTCCGCGACCGCCAACCCCGGAAACAGATGGCCCCCCGTCCCGCCGCATGCGATCATGACTTTCATTCATGCAACCTGCTCTCCACTTCACGCGCGGTAGCGGTCTCGCCGCCTACGTGACCGACGAACGTCGCGCGAAGAATTCCTGTTCCTCGTTTTCCGTCTCCGTCACGCCGTGGCGAAATATGCTCAACAGCAAACCCACCGCGACCATGTTCAACACCAGGTTCGATCCCCCGAAACTGATGAACGGCAGCGGCAGCCCCTTCGTCGGCAGCCACGCCGTCACGACGCCGATATTGATCAGGGCCTGCATCGCAAGCAGCAGCGCGATGCCCATCCCCAGATATTGCCCAAACAAATCCGACGCCCGCAAGCTGATGATCACCGCACACGCGACCAACAGTGCAAACGCCAGCAGAATCGCCAGCGTCCCGACCAGTCCCAATTCTTCGCCGACAATCGGGAAGATAAAGTCCGTGTGTGCTTCGGGCAGGTAGAACATCTTCTGCCGGCTGTTGCCCAACCCCAGCCCGTTGAATCCGCCCGAACCGAACGCGAGGATCGCCTGCCACACCTGGTAGCCCGCACCCTGCTTGTACCTGTCGAGGTCCATGAACGCCATGAGCCGCGCCGCACGCGTCGGGTTGCGCATCACCAGGGTCGCAAACCCCGCCACGCCACTTAGAATGGTCGGCACCAGAAAGCGCAGTCGCACGCCCGCCACGAACATCATCGCAAAGCTCATGGACGCCATCAGCGCCGTCGAACCGAAGTCGGGCTCCGCGAGCACCAGCAGGAGCATGATGCCCACGACTCCCATCGGCACGGCAAACCCGCGCCCGAACTTGCCGAGACGCCGTTTCTCCTTCGCCAGCCAGTGCGCCAGCCAGACGACCAGCGCCAATTTGCCGAACTCCGACGGTTGAAACCGCATCGGGCCGACACCCAGCCAGCGCCGCGCGCCACCGACTTTCAAGCCGATGTGCGGAATGAGCGCCAACACGAGCATGACCGCCGCGGCCATCAGCGCCCCGGCGCACACGCCACGCAGTTTGGGGTACGGAACGCTGGCCGCCATCACACACCCGACACCGCCGACGAGCATCCACGCCAATTGCCGTTTCAGGAGATAATGCTGATCACCGTAGCGGTCCTTGGCGTAGAGCGCGCTGGTGCTAAACAACATGACCACGCCGACCGTCAACAGCGCCAGCATGATCATCAACAATGCGATAGCAGCCTTGTTCACTGGCCTTCAGCTTTCTCCTTATGGGAAAGAACGGCCGTGGGCTATTGAACCGTCGCATGCGAAGCGGACACAACCGGGGCCGCCAACGCCGGCGCCGCCGGGGTCGTTGTAGCAGCGGCCGCCGTTGTCGAAACCGGCGCGCTCGGCTGCTGCCCCGGGATCACCAGACGCTGGCCGTACTG
>JBGPVO010000064.1:0-7374 GCA_041491705.1 Verrucomicrobiia bacterium | reverse complement strand
TGTCCCGATCGTCATTCCGGTGACGAGCACGGTGCCGATACTGTTTCGCGAACCGGCACCCGGACCTCGGGCCAATACCAACGGGAAGTGGCCCGCGACCGTCGCCACCGAGGTCATCAAGATGGGGCGCAACCGGGTTCCCGCCGCCTCGATGACGGCGTTGAGTTTGGTCGTACCGGACTCCTGCAGACGGTTGGCAAATTCGACGATGAGAATCCCGTTCTTGGAAACGAGTCCCACCAGGGTGATCAACCCGATCTGGCTATAGATGTTCAACGTCGTGAATCCAAAAAAGCTGAACAATAGCGCGCCCGATAGCGCCAACGGCACCGAACCAAACAGAATGATGAACGGATCGCGGAAACTCTCAAACTGCGCGGCCAACACCAGGAAGATGAGGATGAAGGATAGAACCAGGGTCGTGTTGAGATTGTTTCCTTCCACCCGCAGTTGTCGTGCCTCCCCGGCATAATCAATCGTGTAACCGCGCGGCAGGATTTTCACGGCTTCCTGTTCGAGCACCTTCAAGGCCTGGTCCAGCGTTGCGCCCGGCCGAATGGCTCCCTGAATCTTGACGGAATTCAACTGCTGGAACCTGTAGATCGCCCTCGGTTCGGTCGTATTCTTCAACGTCGCAAAGGTCGATAGCTTGACCAGCTTCCCATTGGGTCCGCTGACGTAGAAGTCCTTCAACTGGTCCGTGGTCAGGCGTTGCACGCGCGTGACCTGCGGGATGACCTTGTAGCTGCGGCCCTCGATGCTGAACCGATTGACGTAATTGCCTCCCAACATCGTGCCCAGATCGAGCCCGACCTGTTGTAGGTTCAATCCCAGGAACGCGACCTTGTCACGGTCAAACACGATTTCCGTCTGCGGCTGGTCGAATTTCAAGTCCGTGTCCGCGAACACGAAGATTCCGCTCTCGAAGGCCTTCAGGACGATTCGATTGGCGAACTCAATGAGTTCGCGAGGCTCGGCTGTCGATGCAATGACGAATTCGACGGGGAATTGTCCACCGCCGGGCAGCGGGGCGGGAGTCGTGGCGATCACGCGCACGCCGGGAATGGCCGCGACCTTCGCAAACACCTCGCCGAGGATCTGTTCCGTGGAGCGCTTCCGTTCGCTCCACGGCTTGGTCACCATGCCGGAAAACCCGCCGGAGGGACTGGTCAGTTGGAAGGTGTGCTCCGTTTCCGGCAGCGATTCGAACACGTCATTCACTTTTTCGGTGTAACGCGTCGTCTGGTCAACGGTGGCATTCGGTGCGGCTTGGACAATCCCAAAGACCACACCCTGATCTTCTTTCGGCGCCAACTCGTGCTGGGAAAACATCAGGAACGGCGGCATCAGGAGAATGACAATCACTGCCAGGGTCAGGGTGACAGGGCGCCAGTGGAGGATGTTCGCCAGGATCTGCATGTACTTTCGCCGCAGCACGCCAAAGTGGCGATTGATCATCCCTGCAAACCCGGTGTGAGAACCGCCGGCGCGCAGGAGCTTCGACGACATCATTGGGGACAGAGTGAGGGCCACGACGCCGGAAACGATCACCGCGCCGGCCAGCGTCAGCGCGAACTCGCGGAACAGCGCGCCCGTGAGGCCGCCTTGGAACCCGATGGGGGCGTACACCGCCGCGAGCGTGATCGTCATCGCGATGATGGGCCCAAACAATTCTCTCGCGCCCGTGACCGCGGCGTCGAACGGCCTCAATCCTTCGTGCAAATGCCGCTCAACGTTCTCAACGACGACTATGGCATCGTCCACGACCAGACCGACTGAGAGCACGATCGCCAGCAAGGTGAGAAGGTTCAACGTGAAACCAAACGCCAGCATCAGGAACGCGGCGCCGACCAATGAAATGGGGATGGCGACGACCGGAATGAGGACGGAACGAAACGACCCAAGAAACAGAAAGATCACGATGACCACAATCAGAAGTGTCTCCAGCAGCGTATGGGTCACTTCATGCAGCGCGTCGTTGATGTACTTGGTCGAATCGTACGGAACGCCGAGTTTCATGCCGACGGGCAACTGGCTCTCGATTTGGGGAAGCTGGGCCCGCACGGCCTTGATCACATCCAGTGAGTTGGCAGTCGGCAGCACCCATATACCCATGAACGTCGCCTTCTCGCCTGAGAATCGGACGTCTTCATCGTAACTCTCCGCGCCGAGTTCGATGTCGGCGACATCTTTCAATCGAACAATGGCGCCATGTTGTTGGCGGACTACCAGTTCGCGGAATTCCTCCGGGGTCCGAAGATCGGTATTCGCTGTCAGGTTCACCGAGATCATTGAACCCTTTGTCGCGCCGACGGCGGAAAGGGAATTGTTGGCTGCCAGAGCCTGTCGTACCTCGCCCGGCGAGATATTCAGCGCCGCCAGCCGGTCGGCCTTGAGCCAGATTCGCATCGCAAACGTTCGGGCCCCGAGAATGTCGGCGCGCTGGACGCCGCTCACAGCGGTCAACTTCGGCTGGACCACCCGGGTCAGATAATCGGTGATTTGATTCTGGTCGAGGTCCTTGGAATAGAAGCTCAGATAGGCCGCGGCGAACTGGTTGTCGCTGGTGGCGATCTCAATGATCGGCGCCTCTGCTTCGGGCGGCAGATCGTTGCGGACCTGTGCGACCTTGGCCTGAATCTGCGTCAGCGCGGCGTTATTGTCATAGTTGAGTTTCAAATGCACCGTGATGGTGCTCACACCCTGCGCGCTCGAGGATTCGATATAATCAATGCCGTCGGCGCTGGCGATCACGCGTTCCAGCGGTGTGGTGATGAACCCACGCACGAGATCGGCATTCGCGCCAACGTAGGTCGTCGTCACCGTCACCACAGCGATGTCGCTGCGCGGATACTGCCGCACATTCAGCGTGCGGATGGCCTGAAAGCCCGCCAACAGAATGATCAGGTTGATGACGGTGGCAACGACCGGCCGGCGGATGAATAAATCGGTGAATCTCATGAGGTCAATTACCGGTGGCGCACGTCACATGTTGGGCGGGTTCGGGTTTGCCTCGTTGCCCGGCTGAACGCTGTTGTTCACCTGTACCGGGATGCCGCTGCGCAATTTGAAGACACCGGAACTTACCACCTCATCGCCTTCCTTGAGGCCGGAAACAATGGACACCTGGTCGCCACGGGTCGGGCCGAGTTTCACAAATTGTTGCTGCGCATCCTTGACAGGCCTGCCGTCCGCACCCCGTTTGTCTTTGACGAGGAAGACCGAGTCACCATACGGCGCGTAGCTGATGGAGGAAGCGGGGATGGAGATGACATCTTGCCCCGGCAAGAGCACCTCGACGTTGACGAACATGCCGGCACGCAGCTTGTTCTCCGCATTCTGTACCGTGCCCCGGATCGTGAGGTTGCGTGTCGATTCATCGAGGCGTGAATCGATCGCGGTGATTTCGCCCTCAAAGGGGCCGCCCGAAATTCCGGCTGCGTTGACGCGGAGCTTCTTCCCCACGGCAATTTGCTCGAGGTTCTGTTGCGGCAGCGCGAAATCCACATAGACCGGGTCGGTGGATTCGAGTTGCACAATCGGCGCACCGACGTTCAGGTATTGCCCGAGGTCGACCTGGCGGATCCCGAGCAGTCCGTCAAACGGGGCCGTAATGGTCTTGCGGGCGATCAGCGCCCTCGCCTCGTCAACCGCCGCTGTCGCCTGGCGGAATTCGCTTTCCGCGGCATCGTAGTCCGATTGTGAAACCGCGCCACTCGCCCGGAGATTGCGCTGACGCTCGAGACTGATCTTCGCGAGATCGCGACGGGCCTCCGCGGAACGCAATTGAGCCTCTTCCTGTTGACTGTCGAGTTTGACCAGCAGGTCCCCTTTCTTCGCCAGAACGCCGGATTGGAGGGAAATCTGCGATATGATTCCGGCCAAATCCGTGCTGACCGTGACGCCGTTGATCGCTCTCAATGATCCCACTGCGCTCAAAACGGGTTCCCACCGTTCCGCCTTCGCCACGGCCGTCGTGACCGCGGTTGGAGGCGGTGCGAATTGGGCCGCCTGCGCGATTCCCGTCCGAATCTGCCACACCTTCCATGCCCCGATCGCCACGATGAACAGCAGCGCCATCCCGAGCATGGCGAGCATCCGCTTGATCATCGGCGCCGAAGCCTGACTGTGTTGGGGGGCGTTTCCCGCCCGCGGGCTGACGTACGCGGACGATGACGCGTCCGCCGAAGGTGTCGATTCCCTGTTGCTGGTTACGAGCGAGTCTTTCATGGCGTGTTCAATCTCCAGACCTGCGCGGAACTGCTGCGGCCCTTTGATAAAGATGTTTCATTCTCATATTACGGTTCATTAGTTGTCTGCTTAGTCAAGTTCCTGCTCAAAAAAACGACTCACTTAGTTGCCGCCCCGGCTTCCGCGGCCCCCAAGACGGACATGGTCCCTGTTTCCATTTCGCGGAGCACCGCAATATCATTCTGAATTCTGGCTTGCGTCAGCAGTCCTTCATAGTAGGCGAACAGCATCCTCGCCTTCGCCGCCGCGTCGGGAGCGTGGATTAGTCCAGCGGCGTGTGCATCGCGAATGGCCGACTCGAAATACATTCCTTTGTAATCAAGAATCTCCTGGATTTTCTTCTGCAAGCGGTCTTCCCGCGTGCTCACTTCAGCGCCCAGCGCGAACAGAGGGCACCCCAGCACACAACCACATTTACTGCGGATTTCATCCTGAAAACGATAGCTATAATCACAGTACTTCCGAAACCGTTCCAGCGGCGGTACCGAAGGTGAGAACAGCGAATCCAGTTCGGGCCGCCTGCGTTGCCACTCGGCATCGATAGCGGCCACAGCGAGGTCGGCTTTCGACTCAAAGAAGTAGTAGAAGCTGCCCTTCTTGACACCGGCCCTCTCGCAAATGTGGTCGATGGTCGTGCTCCCATAGGAACCTGTCCAGATCAACTCCCGGACAGCATTCATCAATTTCTCTCTGGCATCACTGACGCGGCCCATGGTTTTTCTCTTTCCGATCTGATTCCGGTGGCTCGACCCGAATATGTGGCAAAGATATCGAAGTTTACTAGATAGTCAACTACTATTTTAGCGATATCATACTAGTTATGTTAGTGGCTTTATATAAGGGTCTTACACAATGGTAGTAAGCGTCGGAGTACATCCTCATACCGCCGTGCATAGGCGTGGAGGGAATACTCCCGCAGGATGACTTGCCGATTGTGTTCGATGAGTTTCCGGGGCGGGCGCGCTAAAAGGGAGGCCACTCGCCGCACCGCTTCGTCGTCGAACTCGCGGTAGAGGTGGCCCATTTTCATCCCTGCGGCGACGAAGTCCTGGGTGACATCAGGGATGTCGCGCCCGAGCACAGGTTTGTGGCACAACCAGCCCTCGACAAACGTGTACCCGAAACCCTCGACCCTGGACGTCGTCAGGATCGCGTGGGCCAGATGAAAGAGCGGCAGCGGATTATCCAGTTCGGCGCCAAAGCCGATGACCACCGGCAACCGCTCGCGACGTATCTTGCGCTTGAGCCGTTCGCTGTACGCCCGATCGCTCGCCGACGATGCATCGAGCGAGATGACGAGTTGATACGTCTTGAGTCGTTTCACCAATTCGACTGCTTCCTGGTTGTTCTTCCGCACCATCACCTTCATCGGCGACAGCAGCATCTTCCTTCGTCGGTCGAAATGGAAGCGGTGGGCACGGGCGAACGCCGCGAGTTTTCCCTTCATTTTCTGCAGCTCGGCGCGCACCGGCGCCCGTCGCGTGAAGAACTCGTCATCCACCGGATTCGGGAGAACGCGAATCTTCCCCGATGGCACCCCGCGCGTGGCGAGTTTGGCCGCATCGTGCGTGGTCAGGGTCGCCCACATCATGTTCGGCGCGTCGAAATAACACATGCCGCGCCAGAACGCGTCGTCGAGTTTGCCGGTGCAGTAACGCAACGCGCGTAACTGCGCGGGCCGATTGTCCTCGGGAAAATCGTGGACTTGATTGATAATCCTGATGTCCGCCCGCTGAGCGAGCAGCTTGACGGCATACGTGAGCCGCGGATGTTTGCCGAGCCCGACGTTATGCGTATGCAGGACATTCACGCCACGGAGACGTTCCGCGAGGCGATCCGCCAGCGTGCGCGATTCGGAGAGGAACACCTTTCGATTCCGCGCGGGACGTTCGTTATAGCCAAAATCCGCCAGGACTCGCACGTCGTGTTTCCCCGCCAGAGCGCGTTGGGCGTTGCGGATGACGGTCGTCACGCCGCCGGGCCGCGCGTGGTAATGCAACATCGCGATCTTCACAACCATTCCAATAACTGCCCGAGATTGTGGATCACCAGATCGGGTTTCACGCCCGAGTTAGGGACGGCTTCGGGCGCGAAGAGCACAGTTCTGAATCCGAATTGCTGTGCGGGCGCGATGTCGTCGGTTGGTGAATTGCCCACGAGCACGCAGTCGTCGGGCATGATATCCTCGCGGGTCAGCGCCTCGACGGCGCGGCGGAACGGCATGGGATCAGGCTTGGCCACGCCAAGGTCGCACGAGAAGAATACGAACGCTGGATCGAAGATGGATTCGAACGTGCGAATTGCGCCCGCGCTTTCCTCCCGGAACAGCTCCGACAATTCAATGGGCGTGTAGAATTGAGCGTTGGAAATGACGCCTTGGCGCTGCCCGCGCTGTTTGAGCGTCGTCAGCACCTCGAACGCGCGCGGCTGGAGCTGTTTCGGGTTGGCCTGACGCTCGAAGAACAACGCCACTTCACGGGCCAGATTGATCGTGGGCGGTTCATCGGGCCGGAATTTCTCCAGCAGTTTGTACCAGATTTGGTCAACGCGCACTTCGGGATGCGCAATCCCTTCCGCGACCCGTGCGTCGCGCTCGGCCTGAATGCCGCGCAGGAAGAGTTCCTGCAGCCGCGCCGGGACGGCGTTGAGGCTGAAATTTCTGATGGTGCGCTCGAACGCTCCCCGAAGTTCGGCCTGGCGTTGGAGCAATGAGTCGAGATCGCCCCGGCGGGCGGTGAGAAGCGTGCCGTACACGTCCCAGAAGATGACTTCCGCCTCGCTCATGCGAAACGCGGCGGTCGCCGATGAAATAATTTGCCTCGAACCATCATCCGCGCGTAAGTTTACAGTTGTACGGGGCTGGTGCGAAGAACTTTGTGCGGCCATGAGCGATTTTCATCAAAGCGGCGTCATTACCACGTTTCATCGACTCGGCCAGTATGACCTCGAAGCCATCGAGGCAACGCTGGCCGAGTACACCGAGCGCCGGCCGATTGCGCTGGTGCTGCCCTGCCTCTACAGCGAGTTGGAAGGCCCGGCGCTCAAGAACATCCTGCAACATCTGCGGCAGGTGCGCTACGTGCGCCAGGTGGTCGTGGGGCTGGATCGCGCGGATCGGAGCGA
>JBGPVO010000063.1:0-7407 GCA_041491705.1 Verrucomicrobiia bacterium | reverse complement strand
GCGCTGTGCGAGTGGAATACGTCGAGGAAAGTTTATTGGTTTCCATGCGCTCTCTGCTCCAAGACCGGCGTACCCCGCTAACGAGGGTTTCGGCAGGCTTGATCTGGAAGACCACGTAGGAGCGCGATCTGCCGGGGCCCGAACCAGTCACATCTACCGAACGGCCCGCATCCGCGCCAGTTGGTCTTGCGCTTCAGCAAAGTCGGGTTTGAGGCGTACCGCTTCCTCATAGTGCGCCCGCGCTTCTGGCGCCCTGCCCGCCTGCAACAGGGCATTGCCAAGATTGTAGTACGCCTCGGCAAACGCGGGCCTCGTCCGCAGCGCTTGTTCGCAGTGGCTGATCGCCGCCTGAACATCGCCTTCCTGCAACAGCGCGAACGCAAGATTGTTGTGGGCGTCCGGGTAGTCAGGCGTGATCTGGACAGCCCGCTCGTAGTGAGTGATCGCGTCCCGGAACCGACCCTTCTCCAATAGCGCGTTTCCCAGATTGTAGTGTGCGGCGGCAAATTGGGGGTTGATCTGCAGCGCCCGCTCGTAATGTTGTATCGCTTCCTCGGTCTTGCCCGCTTGGACCAGGGCGAACCCGAGGTTGTTGTGGACGTCGGCGGCATTGGGCTCAACTTGTAGCGCCTGCTTGTAGTGGTCGATTGCCTCCTGAACTCTGCCAACTCGCAGCAGGCAATCTCCTAGGTTGACATGCGCGTCCGTGTAATCGGGTTTGAGCCTCAGCGCCTGCTCGTAGTGCCGGATCGCCTCCTCGGTTGTGCCCGCATTCAAAAAAACGTTTCCCAGGTTATAGTGCGGCAGCCAGGCACTCGGGTTCTTTACCACATTGTCGCGCCAAAGAGCTTCGCTGTTCTGGTAGACACCGGCCCGCATCCAGGTGGCCATTCCCAGCGCCAGCAGCGCGGCCACGCCAACCGCCGTTCCAAAACGCCGGCGTCGTTCGCCCATTCGGCGCCCAATCGTTACCGCCCCAGCCACGACCAACGCAATGACTCCGATGATTGAATAATACTGCCAGTGATCGGCCACCAACGAGTAATTATAAAAGCCCTGATTGAAGAATCCCATTACCGGGAAGAGCATTGCCACGAAAGAGCCCAGCCCGAATAACAAGGGGCGTCCCCAAGTCTTGCGCTTCCACCAGAGAAGCACGAAACATCCAGCCAAGACGGCTCCCGGCACGCAGGCAGCCCATCGCCAGGCATGGATGTCCCACTTCGGATAAATCACGGTCAGGTTGACAGGCAGAAGCGCCTTGTACAGATAGAACCAGGGCACGCAGCCCGCGGCGGCCAGATGCGAGAGAAAACCATCGGCCCGAACCACCCGCCCTGCCAGCGCCCGATTGTACTGAAACCAGATGGTCACCAGTGCCAGCACCAGCGACAGGGCAAAAAAAGGCACACTGTACCAGAAGTCTTTCCAGCGCACCCGACTGCGCACCCACCACACACAGCCCAGCAGTACCACCGGCAACATGACGACGGCCGTTTTGCTGAGCAAGGCCAGCAGAAACGCCGCCAATGAAAAGCCGTACGAGCGCCAACGACGGTCTTCGTCGAATTTCAAAAACAAAAGGGTCGCCACCAAACCGAAGAGCATTGACAGCGTGTTCCTCTGCTCGCTGATCCACGCCACGGTGGCCACGTTCACCGGGTGAATTGCAAACACGAGTCCTGCCAGCCATGCTCCCGGGATCTTCAGCCGTCTCAGGACCACCCATACCAGGACCGCGTTGACGGCGTGCAACAATACATTGAGCACGTGGTAACCCATCGGGCTCGCTCCCCACAGCCGCCACTCCAGCCACCACAGGCTCCAGGTCAGTGGATAATAATCCGGTGCTTCGGTTGTGAACCAAAACCGATGCAGGCCGTCGTTCGCTTTGACGATCGGATTGGCCGTGATCAGCATCGGATCATCGAACACAAACTCGCCGCGCAACGCCGGGAGGTACACCACCACCGTGAGCAGAATGATGACGGCGCCGCCCCATCCGACTGTTCCCCAGAATTTGTTGCTCGTGGCACGGACGGCTTTCACAATCCTTCCAGACTCTTGCACCGATTCCGATCAGTTTGTTCGACCGCACGGGCAAATCCAAACAAGGCATTGGCGCGTAGCACAATTAAAGCCATCCGCGCGGCGAACTGCAAGTCAGGAAAGCGAAAGCCCGTCCGGCAACCACGAACACCCGCTGTCTCGTTTGTCGCCTGCAACCCCAATCGACGGCAGACGCGTGGACCCAAACAAAAAAGCTTGAGGATTCGCCCGGTTTGTGTTACAAACAGCATGATAAATTGTTTACATCAGGCGCGTTGACGGACATCCGAGCGGCGCGACGGACGAAATCTTTCTGGACAGGGAAAACCCTGTATGCTAGCATTCGCAAAAGTAAACCATACTTGTTAATCATTGGAGGCTGCTGTGAGGAAATCAAATTGCAACGACAGTCAAATCAGGCGCGTGGTGCGGGCGTTCACTCTTATTGAGCTTTTGGTGGTCATTGCAATCATTGGCATTCTGGCGGCCATGCTCTTGCCGGCGTTGAACAGGGCACGAGAGAAGGCGAACGCAATTTCATGCCTGGGCAACATGCGCCAGTGGGGTTTGGCGATGGGGATGTACTCCGATGACTGGAATGACTACATGCCGTACCAAGGAGACGGTAGCACTGCCATCAACGCGAGCTTCAACCTTGGCGCGTGGTACAATACCCTCAGTTCCTATATTGGCGCACCCTCCTTGGCGGCTTTATACGATGCCACCCCGCCCAGGATTCCTGTGCCGGGACAGAAATCCATTTGGATGTGCCCGAGCGTCAGACAGAGTGTTCCCACGCCCACCGTGTCCACTCCGTATTTCAGCTACGCGATGAACCGCGTCATGCAGGGAAAGTTTCCGTCACCGCCGGGTCAGGGCCTGAGAAAGCGCAACATCGCCACGGTCCCCTCCCAGATCATATTTCTCTCGGAAAGTGAGGCCGGAGGTAATGACATCAAGCAGTCCTACTTTTCCTTTACGGACGGGTGGTTCATCGGTGGGTCGCCTAGTGCTCGTGCCACGCGGCATTCCGGTGGGGATAATTTTGTGTTTATGGATGGCCATGCCGAATGGCTGCGTCGGTCTGACTATCAATGGCCCAGCAACTACGGCGACAACGCGCCTAACGAGTGGCAAACATCGAGGAAAGTTTACTGGTTTCCATGCTTGACGTGCAGTAAGATCTAGGATCTGACCTGACGTGAAGCGAGGGGGTGCTGCCCGGCGCTTGTCAAGAGCGCGCGTGGCAAGTTCGCGAGGCGGCAGCGCGCTTGACGGTGCGCCGCTGAAGGTTGTTGAAGAAACCGCCTCGGCGTGACTCCGTGCATTCAGCGGCATACAGCCGCTCGGTCAGCCAGTAGATACCTTCCTCGAGTTGGCGTGGTGTCATTTCTCTGGGTGCATGGTTTACGTCGAACAACGTGCATAAGTCCCAGCGATTCGGCTTCAAGATCCGGCCCTCGCGCAACAGCCGCGCGTACAGCGGCGTCCCCGGAAACGCGGTCAGCACCGTGATCTGCACGTCGTACAAGGGGATGGCACACGCGAACTCCAACACCTGCTCGAAGACGTCCGGCGTGTGCCCGTCCAGTCCGAGAATGAAACAGCCGTTGACCGTGATCCCGTGACGTTGGATTTGTCGCACGGCCTCGGCATAACGGCCAAACCACCGCGCCTTGAAGTTCGCACGCATCTCGACGCCGTTCAACGGCTCCGGCCGCGGACTCTCCAGCCCGATGAGCACCTGACGGCATCCCGCTTCGCGCATCAACTCCAGCAAGTCCTCGTCTTCCGCGACTGAAATGTCTGTCTCTGTGAACCATTTCACATGCAATGGCGCGAGCGCCCGACACAATTCCTTGCCCCATGTCTTGTCGACAAACGTATTGTCGTCAGCAAACTCGATGAAGGGATGCTCCCGTACCCGGCGAATCGCCTGGATGTCGCGAATGACCTGCTCGACCGGCCGCTTGCGGTACGGCCGGCCCAACATCACGTTTGAGGCACAGAAGTCACACCGCCACGGACATCCGCGCGTGGTTTGCACGGTGAACCGATTGTAGGGGCGGCTGCCGAGTAAGTGATATCGCGGCACCGGCAGTTGATGGGCGTTCACCGGTTCGAAATCCTGTGCCCGGAAGACCTGCGGTGGCTCACCACGCTCCGCCGCGCGCACCACCTCCGGCCACACGTTCTCCCCCTCGCCAACCACCACGTAGTCGGAGTGCGGGACCGCTTCTTCCGGCAGCGCCGTCACGTGCAATCCGCCCATGGCGACTCTGACACCCGCCAGCCGCAGTCGATCCGCAATCGCGTACGCCTCGAACACCTGTGCCGAGAAGGTGCTGATCGCCACCAGGTCGCAGTCGTACACGTCCTGCGGCTCGGCTCCGTCGGCCTCGGCTTCGAAGTACTGCACCTCGTGCTGGGATGGCGTGCACGCCGCCAGATACAGCAACCCGAGACTCGGCAGGGACGCGATGGTCTTGCTCCGTTCCACAAACCCGGGCAGCGTGAGCCCCAGTTCCAGCAGTTTCGGGTCGTGCGCCCGAATTCCGCTCATGGCCAGAAATCCGATTTTCACCGTGCCCCTCCCATCAGAATTCGTACGACAGCCGTCAGCAACGCGACCACGGGAACAAAGAACAAATGTCGAAACGGCTTTCGCCATGCGGTCAGGAAACAAATCGCCGGCATCGCACCTCCACCAACCATCAGACAAACGCCCGCTACTTCTCCGCCCCACGGAGACAGCGAGAAGACGACGTTCAACATGCCCAGCGCCGCCAACGCGATATGCCCGAGCCGCAGCATCCGCCGTCGAAATGAAGTGTACCCGCCCAGAAAATCCTCCCGGTGAAAGAACAACCCCATCAACGCTCCCGAAATAAAAGCGGCGAGCATCAGCCACCAGCCCGCGTACCAGTTCAGAGTGTGAATCGGTCCATCCATGATGTCGCGCGGCGTCTCCTATTGGCATGACGAGATCATGTCGAACTCAAGAACTGCCTTGAAGCTCCCGCCTGTAAGACCAGTTGAACAGAAACAGCACGCCGATCACGAACACGGGACCAGCTATTCCGAGGATCCAATCGGGGTGGTGGTGCGCGACGGTGAGCGAATACCACAAACCCAAACCAATGAATAGAAGCGCCCCGACCAATTCCCGACGCCAGGCGATGACGAGTGCGATGAGAATCATTCCGGTTGGGATGAGATGCATTGCCAGAGCAAGAATTGTCTCCCAGAACCCATGGCTCGCGCCAAATACGTCGAGCGCGAACATGCTGATAAACGCGGCATACAGAATTCCGAGAACCCTCGGTGTCCAGAACAGAAGTCGCTTCATGGGCTGTTTCATAGCGCAATTCTCCTAGCGTTGAACTGTTTCGGGTTCACGATACGGCCACAGCAGAATGGCGACGCCGATGAGTGTGAAGGCCATTAAGAAGGTGGGCGGGTCGAACACTCGATCGCGCCATGCGGATGGGTCACCGATGATCGGCAGGCCCATGATCGCTGCAGCCGCAGCCATCGCCAACCAACTTGGGATTTGTCGCAATGCTCTCATGTTCGCCTCCACTGATGGCTCTACGCCATTGGCGTGCCAAGGAAGGCGGCCTACACTCGCCATTGGCCACCAATTGGTTAGAGATCCAGCGTCAACAACAGCTGGCTTGGACTAGACATTTAATGTCCACTTGATATACAATTTCTGCATGACAACCAAACCGAAGCTCGGTGCCGAGCAGCGGGAGTTTCTTTCCGTCGTGGCTCGAACCGCTTTCAGCAACCCGTTCAGTGATGATTTTGAGGCCCTGCAACTGAAGATCGCCGGCTGCGATGCTTCGGTTCCCCCCGCGGAACGGATCAAGCTGACGGTTGGACGCTGGAACGAACAACTGCACAAGCTACACATGGCCGGTGTGTCAGACTTCAAGCAGTTCGAGGGCGAGGACCGCGAATTCCTGCGGAACACGTTTCTGTACGAGATTTATCATCGCTTCCTGGCCGCCTACGACGAACTGATCGCCGGCCAAATTGCCGCGGGCGATCGGCCGGTTCCCGCGCCATTTATCGGCAAGGCGCTGACGTTGTTTGCGCGGCGTGGGTTCGGCGCCGACGAGGCGCTTCGATACTTCGCCATTTTCTACCAGATTCGGCGCGCATACTACTTCATCGATCACGGCCTGATCGGCCAGAGCCCGTGCATGAAGCAATTGCGGCTGCGTCTGTGGAACAATGTCTTCACCCACGACATTCGCTGGTACGAGCGGCATTTGTGGAATCGCATGGAGGATTTTTCGACGATGCTGCTCGGCGAGACGGGAACCGGCAAGGGCACCGCCGCGGTGGCCATCGGGCGTTCGGGATTCATCCCGTTCGATCAGAAGAAAGGGTGCTTCGCGGAGAGTTTCACCCGCAGCTTCCTGTCTCTCAATCTCTCCCAGTACCCGGAGACGCTGATCGAGTCCGAACTGTTTGGCCACAGGAAGGGCGCTTTCACGGGTGCCATTGAAGACCACGAAGGCGCCTTCGCCCGGTGCAGCGCGCACGGCGCGGTGTTCCTGGACGAGATCGGCGACCTCAGCGTCCCCGTGCAGATCAAACTGTTGCAGGTGTTGCAGGAACGCACGTTTTCGCCGGTAGGAAGCCACGAGAAGGCGCGGTTCCGCGGGCGCGTCATTGCCGCGACGAACAAGCCGCTCGGCCAGCTTCGCGCCAGCGGCCAGTTTCGTGACGACTTTTACTATCGCCTCTGCTCCGATGTGCTCACGGTGCCGCCGCTGCGCCGGCGCATCGCGGAAGATCCACGTGAACTCGACGACTTGATTTCTCATCTGGTCCTGCGGCTCACGGGTGAACCGTCACCTGAAGCAGTCGAATTGGTGCACGCAGCGCTCGATACCTCGCTGGGCAGAAATTACCCATGGCCGGGCAACGTGCGCGAACTCGAACAGGCGGTCCGCCGCATTCTCCTCACCAAACACTATGAAGGAGACCATCTGGCGGTCACGCCCGACCTGCGATCGGAGTTGCTCGCCGGAATCGAGCATGGCAGCCTGGATGCGGACGCGCTTCTCTCCGGCTACTGCCAACTGCTGTACGAACGCCATGGCACCTACGAAGAAGTCGCGCGCCTGACAAACCTGGACCGTCGCACTGTCAAAGCGTACCTGGAGAAGCGTGGGGCGGCCGCGAAACGAAGCTAGCCAATCTTGTTTTTGAACCGCAAGGCGCACAGTGAGAAGAGCGCGCCGCCCATCACGGCGAGAATGAGCAGGTGGCGCCAGAACTCCAGAAAGCCTGCCCCGCGCAGGATGATCGCCCGCATCAATTCGATGAAGTAGGTCGCCG
>JBGPVO010000062.1:0-7432 GCA_041491705.1 Verrucomicrobiia bacterium | reverse complement strand
TGACGCTGCCACTCGGCCCACGCCTCGAGCACCTTCATTCCATGAATCCAAAACTGCCGCCATTGCTCCAGGCCGCTGGCGAGAACCACCCCCGCGCTCCATGCCAGAGCTGCACCCGCGCATCTCCAGCGCGTTTTACATTCTCGTGAGGCCCGCCACAAAAACCACGGAACCAGCATGACAGGGTAAAGTTTGAGCCAGGTCGCCGTCGTGATCGCGAGACAGGCCGTCACGGGCCTGCCGTTGCGCAAGCACGCGTAGGCAATCAGAATGATGGCCGCGATCAGCAACTGGGATTGCGAAAAATAGAAATGCCAGTAGACCGGCGCCGCCGCGATGATTCCCGCGCACACGAGCCGCCGCACCGGGGCCGAAAGTCGCGTGGCCGTCAGCCCCGACACTCGTGTCGGGGTCAACCGCCACGTCAGCGCCAACACGCATCCCACACTGACGATCTCCAACAATGCCCAGGCCCAGAACGCCACACGGGGCGGCAGTGCCGCAAACGGCACGAAAACATCCACAAGGAGAGGCGGGTTTGTGGCCGTGGGGATCCAATGACCGTACCGGAATCCCCAACGCTCGTACTCCGGCGGCAGCGGCGTGGTGTAAACATCGCGACCGGTCAGCAAAAACCGGCTGGAAATGTAGTAATGCGCAAAATCGTTGCTGATCGCTCGCGACGGCAGGACGTGCGCCACGTGCGCCACACCGAATACCGCCAAGCACAAGGCCAACACGTCCAGCAGCCAGGCATGCCGGTTCCCGCCCTTCGTCTCAGGGTTCGGTTTCAAGGCTTGGGGGGTGGAGGCACCAACCAATAATCTTTCAGCAAGTACTTCTCCCACTCCTCGATGCCGCGTCGGCGCGCCGTATCGTCGCCCGTGGGATCGAAGGCGATCTGCTTGCCGGTGAGCTTGCGCAGCTTCTCGCCCGCATCACGCCGCTTGGAAACGTCGCCCGACGACAGCTTTCTTACGAGCGCGGCGATGGCCTTAAACTCCACGAATCTTCCACTCACACTCTCGACGTTCCGCCGGTTCTTCTCACCGAAACCCGCCTCGTTCTGCCCCAAAACGGCCGCCACATCGACACCATGCCGCAGGCACATCGTCGCCAGCGAGTACAAACAGGAGTAGCGAAACGTGCCGTTGTCCGTCTGGAAGAACAGTGCTGCAATCGGCACCACCTCCGGCTCGCGACCGTTCATGCCCAGCGCCAACACCGCCTGCTCCTGCACGGAAGCCCGGTCCTTGAGCAGCGCTCGCAACACGGGCACCAGTCGCGCATCATCCACGAAGCGCGCCGCAAACGCCGCCGAGCGCCTCAGCCCAGGCTCCGGGTCGCTGAGGACCGCCAGCAGTACGGGCACGACAACGTCGTTCTTCGCATCGGGTCGTTCGTAGAACCCGGCGTTCCGTAGCGCGTTCCCCAGGACGACCAGAATCAAGTCCCGCGCGTCGACGGACAGTGTTGGGTCGCGCGCCTCCCGCGCACAGGCTGGAATCGCCACCGCTCCCATATCGGGCACCCATGATAGATCGAGTTTTCTGACCGCACCGCGCAACAACGTGTCGAGCCGGGCCAGTTGATTGCTTTGAGACTCGTTTGGCTGGGGGAACAATGCCTCCGGTCTGGCCGGTACCGCCCGGGGTTCCGCGAGTGGCAACCGTTTCGTGCTGCAACCGACCAGCAGTGACATCACCAGCAGCACCACGCCGGATTTTGTCATGTGATTCCGTGCCGCATAACGGCTGCGCGCACGGTGTTGTGCATGAGCATGGCGATGGTCATCGGCCCGACGCCACCGGGCACCGGCGTGATCAGCGATGCCTTCGGCGCGACCGCATCGAAATCCACGTCGCCGACGATTCGTTGGCCCTTCTCCGACGTCTTGTCCTCGATTCGATTGATGCCGACGTCGATGACGACCGCGCCGTCGCGCACCATGTCGGCTGTCACGAACCGCGCGACGCCGATCGCGGCGATTAGTATGTCGGCTGACCGACATATTTCCACGAGGTTCGCGCTCCGCGAGTGGCAGACGGTCACCGTTGCATTCGCCCGGGGAGACTTCTGCGAGAGAATCAGCGAGACCGGCCGACCGACGATGCGGCTGCGACCCAACACCACGACGTGCGCCCCGTCGATCGTCACACCGCTGCGGATGAGAAGTTCATGGATGCCCGCCGGCGTGCACGGCGCAAACCCGGTGGGATCACCGAGCGCCAGCTTGCCCACGTTCAATGGATGGAAACCGTCGACATCCTTGGTGGGATCGACCTCCGCGAACGCCTTTGCCTCCGATATCTGCGGCGGCAGCGGCGACTGGACAAGGATCCCGTGGATCTCCCGCTTGAAGTTCAGATCGTTGATAATGGCGAGCAGTTCGCCATCGCTGGTCGACGCGGGAAGATTGACGCGTTCGGAGTGCAACCCGAGACGGGCGCACATCTTGTCCTTCATCGACACATACGTGGCGCTGGCGGGATTCTCACCGACGAGTATAACCGCCAGGCCCGGGGTGAGGTGATGCTGTTCCTTCAGGCGCGCGATCGTGGCGACCGTCTCGGCGTTGATCTGCTCCGCGATGGCCCTGCCGTCGATGAGTTTCGCAGGCATCCCGCCACGGCTACCAAACCCTGTCGATGCGTTCGACAGCGATGACGGCGTAGCGGTCGCCCTTGCGCCAGCGTTGGTTTCCGACGACGCGAACATGTTTGCCCTCGAACTTCTTCAGGTTCATTTCGGACGCCTCCAGGTAGGCCATGCGATAGCTGAGGCGATCCACTTCGGCCGTCCGCAGCTCGAAGGACGCCGGCGCGTTCGGCTCATTGACTGACCAGAGGTATCCGTCTTTTACGGCGTAGGTCACCAGCACATCCGGGTCGGTGTTCACCACGCTGATCGCAGGTGCCGGCGGTGCGGCAACGGCCGGCGTCACGATCTCGGTCGTGCTGGCTGAAGGCGCAGGGGCGGGCGCTGCGACTGGCGCAGGCGCCGCCACAACCTCGACCAACTCGGCGGCGATCCAACCGCTGCACTCTGAAGTCGGCTTGATTTGCGCCCATTCGCCGTTCTTCTCAACAACCTCGACCCTCGCGCCTTTCGGCAATTTGCCGACTTCGCGATAGCTCGATCCGGGGCCGCAACGGACGTTCAGGTTCTCGACGTTGGCCGCGCCATCCGTGAGATGCTTCGCGCTGACGTAACACTTCGCCGTCGCGGGCAACGCGATGCGCAACCACTCCATCGATTTCGGTTCAGACACGGCCTTGTGCTCCAGCACGTCCACCGCATCGCCTTTGTGAAGCTGGGCCACGACCTCGGAATGCAGGCTCGGGCGCGAGCGGACGTTGCAGTGTTCGCCCTTCACTGTGCCGCGGCCGGCTCCCGCCGCGGGGGCCGCCACCGGTTGAACGGCTGCGCCCGTATCGGCGCGTGCCACCTGCCCGGCCCAAACCGCGGCGCTTGCGAGCAGTACGCTAAGAACTAGAAGCTGACGGCGAAAATTGCATGAGCTTGTAAACTTCTTCATCTGTCAAATACCTCCATTGTGATATCGCCAAATCTCCCAATTCGACCGGCCCAACTGCGAGTCGCACGAGCCGCTTCACGGGATGCCCGACGGTGGCCATCATTCGGCGTATCTGTCGTTTCTTTCCTTCGCTGAGAACCAACCGCAGTTCGGTGGCGTTGTTCCGCGCGCGCACCTGGAAGATTTTCTCGGCGTGCAGCAGCTCGCCTTCGTTACGGACCCCCTTGAGCAGGTGCGCGATCTCAGCGCTCGTTATCTCCCCCTCGACCTCCACCAAATAGGTCTTGCTCATTTTGTAACGCGGGTGGGTCAGCCGCAAGCTAAAAGTGCCGTCATTGGTCAGCAATAACAGCCCCTCGGTGTCCTTGTCGAGTCGCCCGACCGTGTACAGCCGGGGAAGCGAACGCGGAAGCAGGTCCACCGCGCGTTTACGACCGTGCGTGTCATGGCTGGTGCACAGGAAGCCGGCAGGCTTGTTGAGCGCAATATAAACCTTGCGCTCAATGACAATGGGCTTGCCGTCCACACGAACGGAGTCGTGTTCAGGATCGACTTTCGTGCCGAGCACGCGGACCAGCTGGCCGTTGACGGAAACCCGGCCGTCTTCGATGAGTTGCTCGCAGCGACGCCGCGAGGCGATGCCCGCTTCCGCAAGATACTTTTGCAGGCGGACGAGCACGGCGGGTGTGCCGATTACTCGGGCTTGGTCTTGGGCAGGCCGAACACGCGCTCGCCATCTTTCCATCGGCCCTGCTTCTTGAGTATCTCGACCCGCTCGAACCGTTTCAGAACGTTGCGGCGCGCCTGGATTTTGCTGGCTCCCTTGAGACTGCGATGCTGTGACATGGTGACTTCCTGAGTTAAGGCTTAACCGTCAATTTCAATGCTTCGATCTTGGCTGCGACCTCGTCGCGGTACTGGAGATTTTTACCAGATTGCAGGTATTTTTCAAACTGTTTTATCGCGTTCGCCGGGCTGTTGTCCTCATAGAGAAGACCGAGCTTGTAATACACCATGGCGTAATCAGGGCGCAGTTCCAGCGCCTTGCGGTAGGCGGTCAGCGCCTTGTCGCGTTCCTTCAGTTGCGCCTGCGCGTCGCCGAGTCCGCTGTACGCCAGCACGTACTTCGGGTCCTTCTCGATGGCTTTCTGGTAGTACACGATCGACAAATCCGGCCGTTTCTCGAACAGATAAATGTCCCCCATCGCGTTGTTGAAGTGAGGAACGCTGGGGTCGATGTCGATTGCCTTCTGCATGAACATCTTCGCATCCTTATCACGCAATTCCTGCAAATAGAGGATGCCGAGACTGTAGTAGGCGTCGCCATCCTGCCGCCCGGCTTCCTCTTCGAGCTTCACAAACGCGGCCAGGTGTTGCTCCGCTCCTTTCAAATCCCCCTCCTCCTTCAACAGCACACCGAGGTTATGGTGCGCGCGCCCGAATTTCGGGTTGATCTCGATCGCTTTCTCGTAGGCATGTCGGGCCTGCTGCTTGTTGCCGGTGTCATCGTAAAGCAACGCCAGTTGCGTCCAGGCGTCGGCCTCGTCCGGCTTGAGTTCCAAGTACCGTTTGTACTGGTCGATTGCCTCACCCTTCAGCCCGAGCCGGTCGCAGACAACACCAAGGTTGTACAGCGCGTCGAGATGCTTGGGATACAGCTTGAGCGCCTTCTGGTACTCCTGCTTGGCGCGCGGCAGCGAACCCCCTTCGATGAACTTGTTGCCGCGCTCCACGAACTTGTTCGCCTCAGCCAGCGCACCCTTGTCCGGCGCGGCCACGTCTGCGGCTTGCGTCACCAACGGCAGCACCGTCAGCGCCACCGCGACCGCAAATGTTTCAATTGCCCTTTTCATCTGTCCCCTCTTTCTTCTTCAATTTGTCCAGCGCCGCCTGCGCGCTCTTGGCAGTTGAACTGTTTGGAAACTCATTCAACAACTGTTCCAGCCGGGCACGCCCCTTGTCTTTCTGGCCCACTGCCAGTTGGCTCAACCCGAGGCAATACAACGCCTTGTCCTTGTCCTTGTACCCTGGCCAGCGCTCCAGCAGTTTCTCGAAACTGTAGGCCGCCTGGGCGTATTCACCGCGCTTGCCAAGGGCGAAGCCGAGCGCGAACATCGCCTTGTCCGTGTAGCCGTATTGGTTCTGTTCGTCGTGCTCGATGACGTGGCGCAGGTGCGGCTCCGCCAGGTCCTCGCGCCCTTCTTCCAGGTACGTCTCGGCAACCTTCCAATTCGCATGCACATCCGCCGGATTCTGCGTCGCCAGGCGTCGCGCCTCGCGGAATGTCAACTTGCTGCGCTTCGCCTCGTCCAGTTTCGCCACAAACTGGTCCTTGTCCACCAGCCCGGCGACGCGGGACATCTCGTTGCCCTGCCCGTCCAGCAACAAGATCGTCGGCGCGCCGCGCACGTCAAGCTTGCGCGCCTGGTCCACTTGCCGGGCCGCGTCGATCCGCACGCACACAAATTCCTCCGCCACGCTGACGACCGATTTGTCCGCGAGTACGCCTTCCTCCAGCTTCTGGCAATACTCCGAGTCGCGCAATGAGAAGTACGCGAGAATCGGCTTCTTCAACTGCCGCGCCTGCTTCTCCGCGTCGGAAAACGTTCGCATCCACCGAATGCCCGACCGCAGTTTCCCCAGGGCTTCGGTCGCCGCCTCGCGAACCGAGTCGGCCTGGTCGGATTTCTCAACTTCCTCCAGCCACGGAATTGCTTCGCCCCGTCCGGTGTTCTGCAACGCCATCACAGCCGACCACCGCACCACTGAATTCTCATCCTTCAGGCTCGCATGCACGCGCTCCAAATCCTCATCCGCATCGCTCACCTGCAGCAAGCCCACGACCGCAACCTGCCGCCGCTCGGGACTCGGCGACGCAAGCATCTGGCGGAATTCTTTCTCGACTCGCGGCCCGCCGACCCGCGTGAGCGTGTCCGCAGCCTCCGCCCGGTCTTCCTCGTTCGTGCTGCCGAGCTGTTTCACCAAATCGTCGATTCGGTCAGCGCGGGCCGCAAGCGTTCCAATCGTCATTAGAATCACCGCAACGGCCCATCGTTTGTCACCCCGAGCTTGTCGAGGGGTCTCTGCCGTTTTTGACGTGCTCAAGATGACACCCTTCCCTTCACAGATTCTCCGACCCATTTCAAATAACTCTTGCCGCCCGCAACGATGGGCAGAAAAATGACTTCAGGCACCTCGTAGCTGTGCGCGGTTATTACGGCGCTCGCAACCGAGCGCATCCTCGCCCGCGTCGTCTTGATGAGCAACAGACACTCGCGCGCGCTTTCGAGTTTGCCTCGCCACCAATAATGCGATTCCAATCCGCCGACGATGTTCACGCACGCCGCCAGCTTCTTCGTCAGTATCGCTTTGGCCACCTTGCGCGCCTCCGCGCGTGACGAACAGGTCACCATCCCCACCACAGCATTTGTCATTTTCCTCTCCTTCGGGCGACCACATTCGTAGGGGCAGGCCCCCGTGCCTGCCCTGGGCGACCACGGGGGGTCGCCCCTACCGAATTGATGATCGAAATGATCTCCGTCAACTTCGTGATGATATAGTCCGCGTCCTTGGCCCACTCGGGTTCGCCATCGCCGTTGATCAACAACGCGCAGGGCGCGCCCGCGTTCTTCGCGCACAGCACGTCCCATTTGTAGTCGCCGACCATCAACACTTCGCCGGGCTTCGCACCCCAACGCCGCGCAATCTCCCAAATCGGCTCGGGCGCGGGCTTGTGCGGCCCGTCCTCCCGTGTGACCGCGATGTCGAATTTCAGGTTCAGTTTCTTGCACACGCCGTCCACGGACTTGCGTGTGTTGCGCGTCAGCAACGCCGTCGGAATTTTGTTCCTGGCAAGAAAAACCAGCAGCTTGCGCGCGCCACGGTTCAACTTCG
>JBGPVO010000061.1:0-7481 GCA_041491705.1 Verrucomicrobiia bacterium | reverse complement strand
GTGCCCTTGAACTCCTCGAAGATGATGTCGTCCATGCGCGAGCCGGTGTCGACAAGCGCGGTCGCCATGATCGTGAGCGAGCCGCCTTCTTCGATGTTGCGGGCCGCGCCGAAGAACCGCTTGGGCTTCTGCAGCGCATTCGCGTCGATGCCTCCGGAGAGGATCTTGCCGGAGTGCGGAATCTCCGTGTTGTAGGCCCGCGCCAGCCGCGTGATCGAATCCAGCAGGATGACCACGTCCTTCTTGTGCTCGACGAGGCGTTTGGCCTTTTCGAGCACCATTTCGGCGACCTGCGCGTGGCGCTCGGGCGCTTCGTCGAACGTCGAGCTGATGATCTCGGCCTTGACGGTACGCTTGAAGTCGGTGACTTCCTCGGGGCGCTCATCGATCAGCAACACGATGAGGATCGCCTCGGGACTGTTGGTGAGAATCGAATTGGCGATTTTCTGCAACAGGATCGTCTTGCCCGTGCGCGGCGGCGCGACGATAAGGCCGCGCTGGCCTTTGCCGATGGGTGTAAACAGGTCCATGACGCGGCTGTTGATCTCCTCGGAGTTCGTTTCGAGGATAAAACGGCTGGTCGGGAAGAAAGGCGTGAGATTATCGAACATGATCTTCTCTTTCGCCTTGTCGGGATTCTCCCGATTGACGGCCTCAACCTTCAGCAGCGCAAAGAACCGCTCCTTGTCCTTTGGCGGACGCACCTGGCCCGCGACGAGGTCGCCCGTCTGCAGTTCGAAACGCCGAATCTGCGAGGGCGACACGTAAATGTCCTCGGGGCAGGGCAGATAATTGTAGGCCGGCGACCGCAGGAACCCGAACCCGTCAGGCAGGATCTCGAGCACGCCTTCGCCAAACATCGCGCCGTTGCGCTCGGCGTTCTTCTTGAGGATCTCGAAGATGATCTCGTACTTCTTGAGAACGGCGACCGCTTCGACGCCGCCGTCGCGCGCCATTTTTTGCAGGCGCGGCATGGTCATGGCCTGAAGATCGGCGAGGTTCAGCGTCTCGCCAGGCGGCAGCACGTTGCGCGCGACGGGCGCTTCTTCCTTCTCGGTGGCAACGGCCACGCCGCCGTTTTTCTCGGCGTCATCGACCTTGGTTTCCGTCCCGGCCGGGGCGCTCGTAGCGTCGGCCCGCGGTTCGTCGTTCTTGCTTGTCCCGGTTTTGTCGGGGCTAGTTTTTGCTCGGGGCATGGTAGGTCTCCTTGATGGTTGCCCAAATAATCCCGGCTTGCTGGTGTAACACCGCCAGCACGCCGTCGTTCCAAATCGCGAAATCCGCCCGGTCCATTTTCATTGGCAGCGGCCACTGGGCACCGATGCGCGCCCGGGCCTGCGGTTCGCTCAGGCCCTTCTGTCGCAGTCGCGTGAGCTGCGTTTCCTCGCTGCAGGCGACAACCACCACGCAGTCAAATTGTGTCTCCGCCGCGACCTCATACAACAACGGAATCGAGACCACAGCGATCTGGGCCACGCCTTTGCGCTCCAGTTCGGCGATCCCCTCCATCCACATCTTGCCCACAGCTGGATGGATGATGCCATTCAGTGCCGCTCGCTTCCGTTCGTCGGCAAACACGATTTCGCCCAGCTTTGGACGATTCACTGTCCTGTCCTTGTTCAAAATCTCTTTGCCAAACGTGCTGACGACCTCGCCCCACGTCGGCGTGTCGGGCGCCAAGGCTTGGTGCGCCAGTTCGTCGGCGTCGATGCCTGCCGCCCCAGCCTGTTGGAAGTGATTGAGAGTCATGGACTTCCCTGTTGCAATTCCGCCCGTGAGGCCGACTTTGATGAGCCGTCTCATAACCACTTATCCCACTGCATTCATGGGGAATGATGAATCGATTGAGTGCCAGTAATTCGGGGTAGCTAACTAAAGGAGCCTTGGCAACTTTATGCCGACGCTGTGAAAATACTCGCACCGGCCGCGTTCGTCAAGTGCCCATATGCTTTTTTTTCGCAACCGATTCCCGCATGAGGCGAACGTAATGGAGACTCGGTGAAGCCGATGGGCAGATGCCGTGGTCGCGCTTTTTCTTTCCCCCCGCGCCCCGATGCGATAGATTTCGGGCAGGATGCACACGATGCGGCAGGATCTGGAAGAGGTTCTTCTGACGGAAGAGCAGATTCAGCGTCGGCTCGATGAGTTGGCGGTGGAACTCCAGCAGGACTACGTCGGCAAAGACCTCACCTTGATCGCGATTTTGACGGGCAGCGTGATGTTCATTGCGGACCTCCTGCGTCGGTTGCCAATGCAGTTGCGGCTCGATTACATCGGCGTGTCCAGCTACCATGGCGAGACGCGGTCGACGGGAGAATTGATCGTCACGAAGGCGCTCAAGATCGACGTGCGCGACCGTGACGTGCTCGTGGTGGACGACATTCTCGATACGGGTCTGACGCTCGTGAAGATCCGCGAAATGGTTCAAAAACTGCAGCCGCGGAGTCTGAAGTTCTGCACGCTTCTGGAGAAGGACGTTCCGCACCGCGAAAACTTCCGGGCGGACTACGTCGCCTTTCACATCCCCGACAAATTCGTCGTCGGATACGGACTGGATTACCGCGAACGCTATCGCAATCTGCCATATGTTGGCACACTGCGCCCCGAGGCCATTGCCGCGAAGTTGTGAAGATCACCATCCAAGTTTTCAGTTTCCTTCGTCAACTGGTGGGGCAAAACGAGTGTGCGCTCGACTTGCCTGACGGTTCCACCGTGGCCGACGCACTGGCGCAGCTCCACACGAAGTTCCCGCGTCTCAAGGAAGCCGAGAAAACAACACTCATCGCGGTCGGCGTCGAGTTCGCCACCCGATCCAGCAAGCTTCGCGATGGCGATGTGCTGTCGCTGATGCCGCCGTTGCAGGGCGGGGCGGGGCAAGTCGAAGATGAGTTACTCTTTACCGACCGGCCGATTGACCGGGCGGAAGCGGAGCTTGGCAAGTTCGGCGGCGAGGTGGGCGGAGTCGTAACGTTTTGGGGCGTCGTGCGCGGCACGGAAGATGGCCGGGCGATTCGCGCGCTGGAGTATACGGCCTACCGGGAAATGGCCGAGCACCAGTTCCGCAAGCTGTTTGCCGAGACTCATCGGAAGTGGCCAGTGGGGCGAATCCGGGTGATCCACCGACTCGGTGCGATCGCCGTGGGCGAAGCATCGCTGCTGGTCCGGGTGGAGGCAGCGCATCGCGGCGAGGCGTTTGCCGCGGCGCAATTCATCATCGATGAGCTGAAGCAGAAAGTGCCGATTTGGAAGAAGGCAGTACCGTAACTTTGGGGTGCGCGTCTCCGGGTTTGCCGTTGGAACTGGCGGCTCCGGGCAGATCGATGTGCACGCGCGTGCCTTTCCTGGGCTCGCTCTCAATCTCGATCTTGCCGCCGTGCAACTCCACAATCCGCAGGACGTAGGTAAGCCCGAGTCCGACGCCATCTTTCCGACTGGTAAAAAACGCGTCACACGCGCGACGCCGCACCTCTTCACTCATGCCTTCACCCTCGTCGGTAATCGTCACTCTGACCGTGTCATCGTGACGGCAGGTTGTGGTCACGACGATACGGCTCTCGTCCGGCGAGGCGTCCATGGCGTTTTTCAGGACGGCGACCAACGCCTGCTCAAAGAGCGCGCGGTCAAGCTGGACATCCGGCAACGAGTCCGCAGGTTCGAACTCGACGGTGATGCTGCGCTCGGCGAGCAACGGGTTCAGCAGCGACACAGAATCGCGTAGGATGGGCTCGACGGCCTGCCGACATGACTTGAGTTCAAGCGGGCGCGCGGTATTGACCAGGCTCGTGACCCAGCGGTCCATGGTATTGGTCGTGGCGATGATGTATTCGAGGGCCGCCTTGGTGTTCGGGTTGGTGGCCTGTGCGTCCCGTTCATACTGGGCCATGGTGCGCATCGAGTGGACGAGATTGCGCAGGTTTTGGCCAACGCGGGTGCAAGCCTCACCCGCCGAGGCCAGCCGCTCGGCGCGCGTAGCGCGGCTTTCGAGATGTTTGACCTTCCCTGCCAGCTCGCACACGGGTGCCACGAGTTCGCGCATTTCATTCTTGGGCAGCGGACGTGTCGGATCATCGGCGATGGCGAGTTGAATGATCTCATGCACATCGAAGAGCGGGTTCATGAACCAACGGCGTACCAGCACCATCATGCCCACCAGCAGCACCGTGCCACCGCCCATCAGCAGGATGACTCCCTGGATCGCCCATTGGTGGATCATCACCAATTGCTGACGCGCCCGCTCGGCAGCTTTTCGGTAGTAATCGGATACCCGTTCCAGATCGGCGATTGCCTGCGATGGCGGAGCGCCGCTCTCGATTGCCTCGCGCGCCTTGATGATCTCCTTGATCTCGGTGTCCGTGCGCGCCAGACGTTTGAGATCATCGATTCTCGGAAGATTCTCTCGCGCGTTGGCGGGACGCAATCGCAGGGCCGTCATCGTTTCCGCAACCTGATTGATCTGCCAGTGGTAAAATCCGACGTCCTCGAGGGTATGGTTGACGCGATCAATGAGGACCACCGACCCGACTCCGACGGCCAGCAAAAACGCGGCCGCAACCGAGAATGAGCAGCTCAGTTTTGCGCTGTTGGTCACGAGCAAGATTCTATCAGAATGGTCGCGACAGTAAAAGAAGGAAAAAGAGAATTCCGTGCGGCCAGGTAACCGGATGGTTACCACGCAGCCATGGAACTGTGTGGCCCGGCAACGTTATGGTCGACCCGGAATCGCGTGAATGCTCAGTGCCCTTGCGGCGGGTCATGGATCCGGCCAAAGTACGGTTGCTCGAGGCCACCGTTGACGCTGGCGGTCGCCAGCACCTGCAGGCGGAATGACCCCTGGAGTGTGTGGAATGCGATTGATGGCCGTCCGGTCCACGGGTTGTTGATGAGCCAGTAGACCGGCCTGCCGGAATGGAGAAGTTCGCGCAGTCGTTTAGGAGCCTCCGAGGCAACGAACGGACGGAAGAACGTCGGGGTCGGGTCAGCGCCGATTAACACGGCGACATCTCGATCACGCGCGAGCGGCACGGCAACGCGATCGGTGCCGCGAATCACGTACGCGTCAAGGCGGAGTGGGTCGAAGTTGGAGACGATGACGGCGTTCGATTCCATTCGTCGGGCGGCCTGGGAAAGAGTTTCGTACAGGTGCAGATCGTTGCCCGAAGGGAAGCCCATTTGCCAGTTGAAGAACGCGAACACAGCCATGAGTGCGCTGACGAGGACAATGACAGCTGCGCGGGTGGCCTTTGCGGGCCACGCGGCAAGCAGTACCGTAACGCCGATGGCGTTCGTCAGACAAAACGCAGGAACAAGTCGTATGAGAAAACGTTCTTCCTGCCAGTAATAAAACAGGTAAAAGCTGATACAGACGACGGTCAATGTGACCAGCCAAAGCGAGAACTGTTTTCGAAGATAGGCCGTTCGGAATGCTGCCAGGCAGGCCAGCAACCCGACGACGCCCCAAGCGGTGCGCAGCAGCGCCAATATTTGATAGATCAGACGACCGGACTGCTGCCAGTAGAGCGGGTGACCGAAGATGCGAGTCGTGTCCGACTCGGCCAGTAGCGACTTGGCGTAGAAGGTCCCGTTGCCGTCAACGATTTCGGCAAGCTGCTCGTCGATATGGTGTACCCGCATGAAACCCGGTTTCGTGATGCATTCCGCAGAGAAGAACGATTGCCCCGCATTATTCCAACCCTGGCCCCAATAGTGATAACCAGTGCGCCAGGGACTCCCGAAGGTAACCTGGTTGTAGACGGCGAGGCTGACGATAAGCGGCAGCATCCCAACCAGGCAGAGGGCCACGCGCTGCATACGTTCCCGCCATGTGCCATCTTGGAGGAGCAGTACAGTGGTCGGGGCGAGCAGCAAGAGATTGTCGTAGCGGACCGTGAGCGCGAACCCCAGCGCGACTCCAATGGCAAAACACAATGGCCCCGGGCGCTTCCGGCGACGAATCGAGAGCAGCAACGCCAAGACCACGGTAGCGAGAAATACCGACGGTACTTCGCTCATGATCTTCTGCGAGTACTGCCAGAACCCGTAGTGCGTGATGAGGAACAATGCCGCCACGCATCCGCACGGTCGTCCGCCCAGTTTCGCGCCGATTACATAGGTCAGCGCGATGGCGCCGAGCGCATACAACAGAAGCGCATGGATGCCGTTGCCAAGCGCATGCCCGAAGATTACATACGCCGGCAACAACAACAGCGACGTGCCGAATGGATGTATCGGCGGAAGGTCATGACCGTAGACCGAAATCACGAGTCGCCCGCATTCCAGTAGATTCACGGCCGGCACGGCAAAATCGGCGCCGTCCTGCGACAGGTTGGCGGCGAATTCGGGTGTTGCGTAGAAAGCGAGCAAGGCCAGCAGCACCAGACCCGATAGGATCAGAACGTCCAGGACCACCGGATTGGCAATTTCCTTCCGGAGGCTCGGCAGGAGAGGGATCGTGTTCACCCAGCATCATCCACGTCGTTATGGCGTCCGCCTACCGCACGACGTTCTTGGCGGTGCCCGCAACAAATGCCGCAATGTTCTCCGCCGTCGTATCGAGGATGCGCTCCAGCGCTTCCTGGCTGTTGAACGCGTTGTGCGGCGTGAACACAACGTTTGGTTTCTTCAAAATCACGTGATTCTGGATCGCGATGCGAAGCTTTTCCGGGTTTACGGCGTCACCGAGGAGCGCGCTCTCCTCGTAGATTGTTTCCTCGCCCTCCAGTACGTCCAGTCCCGCGCCCGCCAGAATGCCTTCGTCGAGCGCCTTCAGCAGCGCGTCCGTGTTCACCAATCCGCCGCGCGCGGTGTTGATCAGGATGGCGCCCCGCTTGATCTGGTGGATGTTGTCGCGATTGATCAGATGATGCGTGTGACGGTTGTACGGCGCGTGCAGCGTGATGATGTCCGACCGCCCGAGCAGATCGTCCAACTCCGCGTATTCAAATCCCAGGACTTCGGCCCAGAAATTGTCCCGCTTCACGTCATACGCGAGCACCTTCATCCCAAACCCGCGCGCGATGCGGATCACGTGCAGGCCGATGCGCCCCGCGCCTACGACGCCGATGGTCTTGTCCTTGAGGTCGAACCCGCGCAGCCCGTCGAGCGAGAAGTTTCCCGCCCGCACGCGCACGAAAGCCTCGTGCACCTTCCGCGACAACGCGAGAATCAACGCAAACGAGTGCTCGGCCACCGTGTTCTCGCCGTAAAACGGTACGTTGCAGACCGTGATACCGCGGCGCGCGCATTCCGCCATGTCGATGTGGTCGAACCCCGTCGACCGCGTCGCGATCATCTTCAACTTCGGCAATTTCGCCAGCCGCTCCGCCGTCAGCTTCGAGTAGATGAACGGCGACACCACCTCCGCCTCCGCCATCGCCGCGAGATGTTTGTCCTCCAACACCTCGCGAAACGCGACCACCTCATGCGCCCCATCAACCCGCTTGCGCAGGTATTTCTCCTCCCAATCCTGGAGTTCCAGAAACGCG
>JBGPVO010000060.1:0-7499 GCA_041491705.1 Verrucomicrobiia bacterium | reverse complement strand
GGTGGCCGTCGACGAAGTCGTCGAGGTTGGGCAGCGGCTGGTTGGAATCCCGGATGGCGATGATCGGCACGGTGTTGACCGTGAGACTCGTCTTGAGTTGCTTGAGGACGGTGAGCGCGTTCGGCGCACGCGAATCGAGCACGATGAGATCAGGCGCGCTGCGTTCAGCGGCGCCGATGGTCTCGAGCAGTACGGTGACGGCTGAACAGAGCACATGTGGGTGGTCGATCACGGCGGTGATAGAGGCCGCCGTCTCCGTGTTGCCCGTGGAAACGATGACTTTCTTGAATCCGCACGCGGCGCGAATCTGGAGGATCATGTCCCGCAGCATGGACGAGCCTTTGGTGAAGAACTGGCGGGCGCCGAGCGCGGTGGCGCGCTGGACGTCGTCGCTCGAGCTGCGGCTGGTAAGCATGAAGACGGGAATGCCGCGCAGCACCGGGTCCGCGTGGAGATACGCGAGCACTTCAAAGCCGTCCAATTTGGGCAACATGATGTCGAGCAGGATCACGTCAGGATGAAGTTCCCGCGCGCGCAGGAGGGCCAGTTCGCCGTCGTCGGCGGTGGCTACCTGAAAGCCCTCGCGCTGGAGCTTGTCGTGGAAAATCCGCTGCATATGGCGGTTGTCCTCAACCAGAAGCACGGTTGGCATGGTCAGGCCACCTCCAACAGGTCGGCGACGGTTTTGAGAACGCGATTGACCTTGAACTCACCCTTGTTGATGTAGGCGTACTCGTGCGCCTGGATTTCCGCAGTTTCGCGCGGGTCCAGCGCCGTGCCCGATATGACCAGCACTTCCACGTCATTAAGCTGCGCTCGCTGCCTGATGTGGCGCATGACGCCCCAGCCATCGGTATCGGGCAGGTTGAGGTCCAACAGCAGCAGGTCAGGAGTGCCGGCCTCCAGTTTCGCGATGGCTTCCTCGCCGGTGGCCGCTTCGGAAAGCGTGTAACCTTCCTCGCCCAACGCGCACTTCAGCACGTCGCGGAAACTTTCCTCGTCATCAACGATAAGCACGTTCTTGCTGGCGGCGGCGTCGGCGCGGATGCTGCGCACCGCGTCGCGCGGATCCAGGGAAGGGGCGACCGTCAGCGGGGCGCCCAAGCCGCCTGCGGCATCGTGGCAAAGGAAAATGGTCGGAATGTTCCTGGCTTCGGGTTTGTTTTTCAGTTCCTGGAACACGGACCAGAGTTCGCACGATGAGTCCTGCGCGTCGAGGAGGATCACCAGGGGCCGCAGCTTGACGGCCAGCGACACCGCCTCTTCGCCGTCGCGGGCGATGCGGACATTGTACTCGTGCGAACCCAGTCCATCAGCAAGAACGCGGGCGATCTCGGGTCGTTCGCCGACCACGAGAACGCCGCGTTTGCTTTCGCCGTCGGCATCCGGTGCGACGGTGCTGGCCACCGCGCTGCGCGAACGCAGCCGCCGGATGCCTTCGATTGCCTCAAAGGTTTGGGGAAGCGAAATTGTGACAGTGGTGCCTTTGCCGGGCGTGCTCTGGATGTCCACGCGTCCGGCGAGAAGATCGACAAGTTGTTTCGTAATGTACAAGCCGAGGCCGGCGCCCTCGTGCAACCGGTTCGCGGAGTCGTCCGCCTGGTAGAACTTCTCGAACACATGGCCGAGCTTGTCGGCGGGGATGCCGACGCCGGTGTCCTGCACGCTGACGGCGAGACGGGGAGAAGCGGGACTGTCACCGGGTTGGGACTGCATGTCCGCGGTGATGGCGATGGTGACCTTGCCGTGGTCGGTGAACTTGATCGCGTTACCCACGAGATTGACGAGGGCCTGCTTGAGTTTGCCGCGGTCGGTGCGGATGACGGGGTTGTCGATCAACACCACCGAGTTGAGGGTGATGCGTTTGCCATCGGCGATCGGCTGGAGTTGGCCGATCAGCTCGCTGACGAGGCCGCGCAGGTCGAACGACTGGAGGATCAGGTCGGTGCGACCGCTTTCGAGGCGGGACAGGTCGAAGAGATTATTGACGAGGCCGAGGAGGTCCTGGGCGTTCTCGCGGATGTCGCGGACAGTCTCTTCCTGCTCGTCGGTGACCGTGCCGTAGACGCTGTCGAGGAGCAGTTCGGTGTAGCCGATGATGGCGTGAATGGGAGTGCGAAGTTCGTGGCTGACGTTGGCCAGAAACTCGGCTTTGAGCCGGTTCACCTTCTCCCAATCACGAACCTGCTCGTGCGGGTCGCCCTTAGACTTGCCTTTTGCGGTGCTCACAGGATTCCCATCCCGTTCCTGTCGGAGAACGCAGGCGATAGCGCCTGTAGGGGAGGACAGGCGTCACCGCGGCCCTCGACAGCAACGGCTACGAATTCGTCGAGGCGGTGTGGCCTGCCAGTTCTTCCTGCAGGCTGACGGCGCCTTCAAACAGCTCTGTGAACCCGCCAATGGCGGTCGCGATTTGCGGGGCCTTATCGAGGCAAAGCTGGCTGAGCTTGGCGCACTGGGCCGGGTTGCGCTGGGTGAGTTCGGCCATCGCCATGATGACGGCGACGTTGTTATTGATGGCGTGACGGACGGTGCGCAGGTTCTGATACAGCGCTTCCATCTGCTGGTGCAACTGTTCCAACTGCTTGTCGTTGTGCTTCATGACACCTTGTTCAAATTCTGCTGCGGTGGCATCCATGTTCCCTTTTCCCCTTTGCTTTCGTTGTTGGCTACATGTGGCGCGAGCCACAATACCTACTTGAGCAGGTGATATGCCAGCGTGTTCCTGCGGAATTTCGTGAGGATTTTCGCTAGGATAAGGAAATCAGCCCTGCTATATTGGAAACTTTGAGAACGTTCGAGATTCGGCAGTTTGGGCCATGTCCAGAGACTCCATCATCATAGCCGGTGCGCGCGAGCACAACCTCAAGAACATCCATCTCAATCTGCCCCGTGAGAAGCTGATCGTAGTCACGGGGTTGAGCGGCTCGGGCAAGTCCAGTCTCGCTTTTGACACCATCTACGCCGAGGGCCAGCGCAAGTACGTCGAGAGCTTGTCGGCCTACGCACGCCAATTCTTGGAGCAACTGCAGAAGCCCGACGTGGATTACATCGAAGGGTTGTCTCCCGCCATCGCCATCGAACAGCGTTCTGCAGGCAGCAACCCGCGTTCGACCATTGCGACCACGACCGAGATCTATGAGTACCTGCGGTTGCTCTTCGCCAACATCGGCAAGCCCCACTGCTACCGTTGCGGACGACCGATCACCACGCAAACCACCAGCCAGATTGTCGAGCAAATCCTTGGGTTGGGCGACGGTTCGCAGCTCATGCTGCTGGCACCGCTCGTCCGTGGACGCAAGGGCGAGTTTCGCGACGTGTTCGCCCGGATCAAACGCGAAGGCTTCGTCCGCGCGCGGGTCGATGGCGAGATTCTCGACGTCACCGAAGCCATAAAACTCGACAAGCGCCGCAACCACAACATCGAGTTGGTCGTGGACAGGCTCATCGCCTCGGCCAGGACGCGCGGGCGCCTTGCCGACTCCGTTGAGACCACGTTGAAGTGGGGCTCGGGTCTGCTGATGGTGCTCTACCGCACCGCGACCACACCCGTGACCGTGCCGTGGTCGGAACGGCTCTTCAGCAGCCAAAACGCCTGCCCCGAGTGCGGCATCAGCTACGGCGAGTTTACGCCGCGGCATTTTTCGTTCAACTCGCCCGACGGCGCGTGCCGGGCCTGCCACGGCCTCGGCACCAAACTGTTCTTCGACCCCGATCTGGTCGTGCCCGACCGCAACAAGTCCGTGGCGAACGGCGCGATTGCGGCGTGGCGCCGTGGCGGGCGGCGGTTGATCATCTATTACAAGATGCTGTTGCGCGGCCTCGCCAAGCATTACGGCGTCGATCTGGAAGTGCCGTTCAAGGATTTGCCGGAAAAAGTGCAGAAGGAACTGCTGTACGGCTCGGGGAAGGATGAAATCGAGTTCACGTATTGGCGCAAGGGCGCATGGCGCAAGATGAAGAAAGTGTTCGAGGGCGTGATTCCAAACCTGGAGCGGCTTCACGAGGAGACGGACAGCGAATTCACGAAGGCCCGCCTCCAACACTTCATGGTCGCGATGCAATGCCCCGACTGCAAGGGCGCGCGATTGCGCCCGGAGAGCCTGGCGGTCACGGTCGGCGACAAGTCCATCATCGACATGACGCGCATGAGCATCGAGGAGGCAATGCGGTTCCTCGCGGGGCTGGGGTTGTCTGAGTTCGAAGCGCAAGTGGCCGGTGAAATCATCAAGGAAGTTCGCTCGCGGCTGACGTTTCTCCAGAACGTCGGGTTGTCGTACCTGACGCTGGACCGCCAGAGCGACACGCTGTCCGGCGGTGAAGCGCAACGGATTCGGCTGGCAACACAGGTGGGCGCGGGACTGGTCGGCGTGCTGTACGTGCTCGATGAACCGAGTATCGGCCTGCATCAACGCGACAATCACCGCCTGCTCGACACGCTGAAGGGCCTGCGCGATCTCGGCAACACCGTTATCGTCGTCGAGCACGATGAGGACACGATTCGCGCGGCCGATTACATTGTGGATCTCGGCCCCGGCGCGGGATTGCACGGTGGCTACGTCGTGGCGGCGGGGCCGCTGCAAACGATCCTCGACACCCCGAAATCGCTCACCGGACGCTATCTGCGGGGCGAACTGCAGATTCCCGTGCCGAAAACGCGTCATGCCCCGAAGAAGGGCTGGCTCACGGTGCGCGGGGCGCGCGAAAACAACCTCAAGAAGATCGACGTACGTTTTCCGCTCGGGCTGTTCACGTGCATCACCGGCGTGAGCGGCTCGGGCAAGAGCACGCTGGTGGACGACATCCTGCGCAAGGCGCTCTTCCGAAAGTTCTATCGCGCCAAAGACCGGCCCGGCGCGCACGACGAGATTCTCGGTCTCGATGAACTCGACAAGGTCATCGTGATTGACCAATCGCCGATCGGCCGCACGCCGCGCTCGAACCCCGCGACGTACACGGGCTCGTTCAACCATATCCGCACGCTTTTCGCGCAATTACCGAATGCGAAGGTGCGCGGCTACGGCCCGGGCCGCTTCAGCTTCAACGTCAAAGGTGGCCGCTGCGAAGCGTGCCAGGGCGACGGCATCATCAATATTGAGATGCACTTCCTGCCCGACGTATACGTTACCTGCGAGCAATGCGGCGGCAAACGTTACAGCCGCGAGACACTCGAAATTACCTACAAGGGCCGCAACATCGCGGATGTGCTCGATATGACCGTGGACGAAGCGGAGGAATTCTTCCGTGCCGTGCCGAAGATTCGCGACATCCTCCAGACGCTCCAAGAGGTCGGGCTTGGCTATCTGAAGATCGGCCAGCAGGCGACGACGCTCAGCGGCGGCGAGGCCCAGCGCGTGAAGCTGTCCACCGAATTGGCCAAACGGGCCACGGGCCGCACTCTGTATGTCTTGGATGAGCCGACCACCGGCCTGCATTTTGCCGACATCGCCAAGTTGCTGGAAGTGCTGAACAAACTTCGCCATGCCGGCAACACCGTGCTCGTCATCGAACACAACCTGGACGTCATCAAGTCCGCTGACTGGATTATCGATCTTGGCCCCGAGGGCGGTGACGCCGGCGGCCGCATCGTTGCCGAAGGTCCGCCCGAGCGGGTCGCCGAGAACAAGCATTCCTACACCGGGCAGTTCCTGCGGCATGTATTGTCGCGAGAGGTTGTCTCTACTTGAAGGGCGACCATCCACGGCCAACCACTGTGCACGCCCGGTTGTCCAAGTTGACCTGACTGGCAAAGCGTATATGATGAGGCAGAACGCAACGATGAATCCTTCCGAGAATCCATCTTCGGGTCAGGCAAGCGGATTGCCAGCATCGTCTCCCGACGCAGTTCTCGCTGAGCTGCGGCGACAAGCCGAACGCAAAGCGGTCCTGAAGATGTTTTACGCCGCTGCCGACGTATTCCGCGACTATCGGGGTTCCTTTACGAGGGAAACGGCTGCCGAACGAGAGCGATTGGCTACCGAGTACGATCAGCAAGGACGCGCAGCCGAAGAGGCGCGATGGGGGTCCGGATCCAATGCTACCGCGGCAATACCCCCGCGACCGCCGCCGCCAGCGCCAGTCCGCCCGCTCGCACCTCCCGCCTTGTCCCCACCACCGAGACCGAAGGCTGAAACAACTCAGCCAACGCGAGCGACAGCTGACAAGTCCCCCCGGCCGGTGACACCGCCAGTTCAACTCCAGGGCGGTCAACTCACCTTCGATTGCAGGTGGTGCAAAGAGTCAATCTCCGTGGACGCGTCTCTCGCAGGAAAACTCACGCCCTGCCCGAAGTGCGATCTCTTGGTTTCGGTCCCCAAGATTTGAAGGGGTTACCCCGCGAAATACATGGGTGGGCCGACCCATCCAGTCGCGACCAGCGCCCACCGAATTCTCACTTGCCCCGCTATTCTCACGAGCTACAATCCACCTCGGAGACGCCATGATAGAGTACACGATTGATGGGGCTCGACGCCTGATCCGGGTCCGGATGAGCGGAGCGAACACGTTCACAGACCTCTTGCAGCACTTCTCCCGTCTCAGCGATGACCCCGAATTCGATGCCACATTCAACGCGGTCTTCTACATCACGGAAGATGCCAAGATACCCACCGCGCTGCTCGACAACGTATTTCTCAAGATGGCTTTCGAACAATGGGAGCTACGGCGGAAGCACGCGAAGTGGGCGGTCGTATCGCCCAGCCCGTCTCAACTGGCGCTGGCACAGCGTGCTACCGAAAACGCCGACCTGAAATTCGTTCAACTACGGTTTTTTGATGACGAAGAGAGCGCGCTGGATTGGTGCGGTTCAACTACGAAACTCTCCTGACGCCGACCCACATCGGCCGGGCGACCGGAGAGTCGGCAGCCGACTCCCATCGTCCCAAGTCTCAGTAAACGAGCTTCTCCGTCGCCGCACAAGCTAGTGATTCGTATGGACAACCCTGGTGTGTTTGCACGGAACTCGCAACCGGATCAGGCCCCGGTTGATCAGGTCTGTGACAACCAGCACAATCTCCTGATCATCGTGCGAGAACTGCGAAACCACCCGGATCACATCGCCCAGCGTCAACTCCTGCTTTCTTCGGTGCATCATCCCACGCCTCGCCTTCGTTGTGGCCCATGGCCCGAAACATTTGACTGTCTCCACCAATACCAGACTGCGTCACCAGTTTCTGCATACAACAAACTGGTAAACACGTCAAGCCTGAAATCCTTATATTTACTGGCTTCCATGACAGCGGTGACCCGCGCCTGCCCGCTGGCGCGCCCTGATTACACCGCATCGCGATTCTGAAAACGCGGGTCGTAACCGAAATGAAAAACAAGATTCTTCAACGTGTCGGTTAGAGCGTCGAACTCAAGCGATTTGTCGAAAAAGAAATCCGCCCCAACCTCCATGCATTTGGCGCGGTACTGCGGGTACGGATAGTTCGTAAACATGATCACGATGGGCGAAGGCTTGTTCTTCTTGATGGCCTCCAGCACCTCGATCCCGCTGC
>JBGPVO010000059.1:0-7504 GCA_041491705.1 Verrucomicrobiia bacterium | reverse complement strand
CAGCAAAGGATCGACGCGGTCGGTTCTTTTCGGGCCCGCGCCGATCCCAAAGTGAAGGAGATACACATGCGAATCCAAGGCAAGATCGCAGTGATTACGGGAGCGGCGAGCGGGATCGGACGCGCCATCATGGAGGAACTGGTCCACCGCGAGGCGTCGTGCGTGGTGGCGGTGGATCTCTCCCCCTCCGTCATTGAGTTGACACAAACCATCGGGAAAACCAGCGGCCCGACGCGCCTCTATGCGTTCACGGGAAATGTCACGGATGGCGAGTTTTGTCGCCGGGTCTTCAATACGGTGACCGCGGAAATGGGCACACCGGCGATTTGCATACCGGCGGCGGGCATTGCCCGCGACCGTCTGGCGGCCAAAGTGGACCCGGAAACGGGCAAGGCTCAAATCTATCCTATCGATGCCTTCAGGCTGGTGATGGAGATCAATCTCGTGGCCCCGGTGTACTGGGCCCTGGAGATGGTCGGCAAGATCGCCGAGCAGCGGTGGCATGACGGACTGAAACGCTGGTCACCCGAAGAGGGCATTCAGGGCAGCGTCATTTTCATCGGCTCGGTATCTTCGCAGGGCAACGCGGGGCAAATCTCCTACTCGGCCGCCAAGGCCGGGTTGGAAGGCGCCGCCGCCACCCTGATGAAGGAGGCCATCTACCACGGCGTGCGCTGCATGGTCATCCACCCCGGCTTCACCGACACGCCGATGGTGCATCAACTGGGTGAGGACTACATCAGAGACCGGATCCTGCCCGCCACGCAATTGCGCCGCCTCATCAAACCCGAGGAGATCGCCGACGCGGTGTGCTTCATGGTCGAAAATCCCGCCGTCAGCGGTGAAGTCTGGGCGGATGCAGGGTGGCACCCCAGCGTCTGACGGGCTTCCGTTCCGTTACGGAGGACAACAACGTGATAACTCAAGGCGAAACCATGCTTCAGGGGGTGACTATCAGCGGCGGGCGGACGCCCGATTACGACGCAGTGCTGACGCCCGCCGCGCTGGCGTTCCTGGCCAAGCTGCATCGCGTGTTCGACACGCGCCGACGCCAACTGCTGCAACAGCGCGTTGCGCGCCAGGCGCGCCTGGACGCCGGCGAACTGCCAACGTTTTTGCACGAGACCCGGGCGATTCGCGACGACCCCTCGTGGCGTGTCGGGCGGATCCCCGCTGACTTGCAGAAGCGTCATGTCGAGATCACCGGGCCGACGGACAAGAAAATGCTCATCAATGCGTTCAATTCGGGCGCGGACATGTTCATGGCGGATTTCGAAGACGCGAACTCGCCGACCTGGCAGAATATGCTCCAGGGACAGGCGAACCTTACCGCCGCGATTGAACGGACGCTGGCCTTTGCGACGCCGGAGAAAAATTACGCGCTGAACAAGACCGTCGCGACGCTGCTGGTGCGCCCGCGCGGTTGGCACCTCGACGAAAAGCACCTGTGCATCGATGGCTCACCGATGTCCGGGTCGCTCTTCGATTTTGGCTTGTACTTTTTCCACAACGCGAACCGTCTGCTCGCCATGGGCACCGGAACGTATTTTTATCTGCCCAAACTGGAGAGCCATTTGGAGGCGCGCTTGTGGAATGACGTGTTCAATCTCGCCCAGGACGAGTTGGGTATTCCTCGCGGCACGATCAAGGCGACCGTGCTCATCGAAACCATCCTCGCTGCCTACGAGATGGACGAGATCCTGTACGAATTACGCGACCATATCACGGGACTCAACGCTGGGCGCTGGGACTACACGTTCAGTTGCATCAAGAAATTCCGCAAACAGCCGGGCTTTGTGTTCCCCGACCGCGGGCAAGTGACGATGACGGTGCCGTTCATGCGCGCCTACACCGAGTTGCTGGTGAAAACCTGTCACCAACGCGGCGCGCATGCGATGGGCGGCATGGCGGCCTACATTCCCAGCCGCAAAGACCCGCAGGTCAACGAGGTCGCGCTGGCGAAGGTGCGCGAAGATAAATTGCGCGAGTCGAGCGACGGGTTCGATGGGACCTGGGTGGCGCACCCGGACCTGGTGCCGGTCGCCAAGCAGGTGTTTGACAGCGTGTTGGGGACCAGGCCCCATCAAAAAGAGCGATTGCGCGAAGAGGTCCGCGTCCGCGCCCAGCAGTTGCGCGATTTCCGCGTACCGAATGGGACGACCACCGAGACCGGGTTGCGTCACAATATCAGTGTGGCGTTGCAATACATCGAAGCCTGGCTGCGCGGCAACGGGGCCGTGGCCATCTATAATTTGATGGAAGACACGGCGACGGCGGAAATCTCGCGCTCCCAACTCTGGCAATCACTCTACCACCACGCGCCCATGGCGGACGGGCGACGCGTGACGCTCGATCTCTATCGCGCGCTGGTGCCGCAAGAGCTGGAGAAGATTCGCCAGATGTGGGGCGAGAAGAATTTCGCCGCGAGCCGGATCGATTTGGCGACGCAGATTCTCGATCAGCTCGTGACCGATGAACAATTCGTCGATTTTCTTACGGTGCGCGCGTACGATTACCTGGACTAACAAGCAGTTGCGAGGTCTCAGAGGGCTTTTGGGAAGAAGGAGAGAACTCATGCACAACCACGAACAGGCTATCGAACTGACGAATGACTGGAGCGCGAACCCGCGCTGGCAGGGCATCACCCGCCCGTATCCCGCGTCGGAAGTCGTGCGCCTGCGCGGCTCGATCCAACTGCATTACACGCTCGCTCACATGGGGGCGACGCGCCTCTGGCACCTGTTGTCGACCGAGCCATTCGTGCGGGCACTCGGCGCGATGACGGGCAACCAGGCCGTGGAGTCCGTCGCCGCGGGTTTGAAGGCGATTTACGCCAGCGGCTGGCAGGTCGCGGGCGACGCCAACGACGCCCTGCAGATGTATCCCGACCAGAGCCTGTACCCGGTCAGCAGCGTGCCCAATCTCGTCAAGCGCATCAACAACGCCCTGGTGCGCGCCGACCAAATCCAGCACATGCAGGGCAAGGCCGACGTGGAGTGGTTCGCGCCGGTGGTCGCGGATGCCGAAGCGGGCTTTGGCGGACCGCTCAACACGTTCGAATTGATCAAGGCGATGATTGAAGCGGGCGCGGGCGCGGTTCATTTGGAAGATCAGCTCTCGTCGCTGAAAAAATGCGGCCACATGGGCGGCAAGGTGTTGGTGCCCGTGCGCGAGTTCGTGCCCAAACTGATTGCCGCGCGCCTGGCGGCTGATACTCTGGGTGTGCCGACCGTGATCATCGCCCGGACCGACGCCGATGGCGCGCATCTCATTCGCGCGATCAACGACCCGATTGACGAGGATTTCGCGACTGGCGAGCAAACCGTCGAGGGCTACTACCACGTGCGCGGCGGGCTGGAGTACGCGATCGCCAAGGGACGCGCCTACGCGCCGTACGCCGACGTGATCTGGTGCGAAACGAGCCGGCCGGACCTGGGCGAAGCGCAAGCTTTCGCGCAGGGCATCCACGAAAAATTCCCTGGCAAATGGCTGGCGTACAACTGCTCGCCGTCATTCAATTGGAAACTGAACCTGGACGAAAAGAAAATGGCGACCTTCCAGGAACAACTCGGTGGGATGGGCTACAAGTTCCAATTCGTCACGCTCGCCGGCTGGCACGCGCTCAACGCCAGCATGTTCGAACTCGCGCACCTGTACAGGGACCAGGGGATGCTGGCCTACTCGCGCTTGCAGGAACATGAATTCGAGATGGAACAGCAGTGGGGCTATCGGGCCGTGAAGCACCAGAGCTTTGTCGGCGCGGGCTATTTCGACGAAATCCAGATCGCCATCACCGGCGAAGGCGTCTCGACCACCGCGCTCAAGGGGTCGACCGAAGAAGCCCAGTTCAAGAAACCCGCCCACTAACCCAGAATGGCGCGGGGCCCGTCGCCAACCACAGGAGATACTGCTTGCTCCAAACCCTTACCGACAGCCGGCTCGCCAACCTCGGGGCACGCGCCATCTGCGACGCGTTCGACGCGTACCTGGAGCAGTTCACCACCATCACCCGCCGCGCGCGCTCCCACTTCGAGCAGCGCGATTGGCGGGCCACGCAAGCCGATGCGGCAGCCCGGCTGGACCTCTACGCGGAGGTGATTGTGCGAATCGTCCTGGAAATCCGCGGCCTGCTCGGCGAACGGGGCGAGGACAAGCTGGTGTGGGCCAGCGTCAAAGCCGTGTTTTCGGGCTTGATTGCATCGCGCGAACAATGGGAACTCGCCGAGACGTTTTTCAATTCGGTGACCCGCCGCATCTTTACCACGGTCGGCGTGGACCCGCAGATCGAATTTGTGGACAGCGATTTCGACGCGCCGCCGACCAAGTCGACCCAACCGATGTTTCGGACCCATGTCGCCCCCGCCTCGCTGGCCGCGCTCATCGAGAATGTCCTCGCCGACGTTGCGTTCGCGGTGGCCTACGAAGATTGTGGACGCGATGCGCGGCTCGCCGCGGAGGTCATCGGCGATTACCTGCACGCGCTTGGCCAACGGGTGGTGGTTGACCGCGCCGAATTTTTCAGCTCGATCTTTTATCGCGGCAAAGGGGCGTATCTCATCGGGCGCATCTGGTGCGGCGGCTCGCCGCTGCCGCTGGTGCTCGCGTTGCAGCATCGCGAAGGCGGGATTGTATTGGACGCAGTGCTTTTTACGGAAGATGAGGTCAGCATCCTGTTCAGCTTTACCCGCTCGTATTTTCACGTCGAAGTCGCGCGGCCCTACGACCTCGTGCACTTTCTCCAGGAGATCATGCCGCGCAAGCCGCTCGGGGAACTCTACATTGCCATCGGCTACAACAAGCACGGCAAGACCGAACTGTATCGCCACCTCCTGCATCAGCTCAACCGCGCCGACGACCAGTTCATCATCGCGCCCGGCGCGCCGGGCATGGTGATGCTCGTCTTTACGCTCCCGTCGTACGACTCGGTGTTCAAAGTCATCAAGGACCGCTTCGATGAGCCCAAGACCACGACGCGCGCCGAGGTGATGGGGAAATACTATCTGGTGTTCAAACACGACCGCGCGGGACGCTTGATTGACGCGCAGGAATTCGAGCATCTGGAATTTGACCGCGCGCTGTTCTCAGAACCGTTGCTCGACGAGATGCAGCGCGTCGCGAGAGATACGGTGCGGGTGGAGGCGCGGCGCGTTATCATCAAGCACCTCTACGTCGAGCGGCGGCTGCGCCCGCTGAACATCTATGTGCGCGAGGCGAACGACGAAGCGGTGCAGGCGGCGGTGATCGACTACGGGCACGCGATCAAGGATTTGGCCGCGGCGAATATTTTTCCCGGCGACATCCTGCTGAAGAATTTCGGAGTGACGCGGCACGGTCGCGTCGTATCGTACGATTACGACGAATTGTGCCTGATCACCGACTGCAATTTCGTCGGCGCACCGCCGCCGCGTGACGACATCGAGGAGTTGAGCGCCGAGCCATGGTTCTACGTGCATGAAAGCGATTGTTTTCCAGCAGAGTTCAAGACGTGGTTGGGTTTGGAGGAACCGTGGCGCAGCATATTCATGGAGCACCATTCGGACTTGTATGAAGTCGAATTCTGGCGCGACCTGCAGGCGCGGATTCGCGCGGGCGAAGTGATTGACATCCTGCCCTATCCCCAAAACAAGCGGTTGGCGAATAAGCAATAAGGGTCGTTCCCTTCGCCAGAGGGTGCACCTCCCCAGATGGTGTTGCACGGTCCGACAGACAAGCAGGGAGCGACAGACTGTCCCAAGACCAGTGACGAGTGGACAAACTGTCGTTCGACGTCACCTCAGCGGTCCGCTCGACTGATCTCGACCCATATCATAAGTTATTCATGCGCCGATAGTTCCCCGCGTGCGCTCAATTTGACGTTTGAGGCGGCAGGGGTTATGCTGGAATTAAATAAGGGGAGATGGGTGGAAGCGTGGGGAGCCTTGGCGTGCCTGCCACGTCGCAAGCACCAAATAGAAGCGCTGGTGCAAGAGTGCAACGAGAGCACTCAGGAGGCTCCAAAATGCAGAGATCACTCGAAGGTAAAGTCTGCTTGGTCACAGGCGGCGCGCGAGGGATCGGCCGGGCCATCGCCCTGGAGTTGTCCGACGCCAAAGCCACCGTGGCGTTGAACTACAATCACTCGAAGGGATTGGCCGAAAAGCTCGTCGAAGACATCCACCGCACCGGCGGGCGGATCGAATTGTACCAGGCCGACGTCTCCAACGCCGAGCAGGTCAAAGCGATGGTGGAAGCGATTCGAAAAGACCTGGGCCCAATCCTCGTGGTGGTGAACAACGCCGGCATCACCCGCGATAAGACGTTCCGCAAGATGGAACGCCAGGATTGGGACGAAGTGCTGAACGTCAATCTGGGCGGAGCGTTCAACGTCACGTCCGCCGTGCTCCCGCAAATGATGGAGGCCGGTTGGGGGCGAATCATCAGCATTTCCTCGATCATCGGCCAGACGGGCGGCTTCGGCCAGGCCAACTATGCTGCCGCCAAAGCCGGCCTGATCGGCTGGACCAAGTCGTTGGCCCGGGAACTGGCAAGCAAAGGCATCACGGTCAACGCTGTCGCTCCCGGCTTCGTTGAAACGGATATGACGTCAGCCATCCCGAGGGATGTGAAGACGAAGATCACCGCCGGCATCCCGATGGGCCGTTTCGGTCTCCCGGATGAGATTGCCCCGGCAGTCGCGTTTCTTGCGTTGCCGCTGGCGTCGTACATCACGGGCCAGGTCATTGCGGTCAACGGCGGACATTACATGTAGTGAGATAGCGGGCCGATGGGGTATTCGGTTCCGCACCATGAGTCCATGCGGAGGGGTTGGATTATTGACTCAGGCGTACGTGCTCCGATGTGGAGGCGTTAGCCACAATGTTGCGACCAGTTTCAAGAGGAGACGAATCATGAGTCAGATTCCGCCGAGCGTCAGTTACAGTTTTTCGATTCGGATCCGAGATGCCAACCGCGTCGGGATGTTCGCCAGGATTCTCGCCGCCATCGCGAAGGTCAAGGGCGATCCCGGTGCCGTGGATCTCGTGAGCGCGAACCGCCGCTACAAAGTGCGCGACCTGACAGTCAGCGCCCGCGATGACAAGCACGCCCAGGTCATCATCAACGCAGTGAAGAAGATCAGGGGTGTCACCGTGATGCAGGTCAGCGACCGCGTATTTCGCCTGCACCGCGGCGGCAAGATCCGCATTCAAAACAAAGTGCCGTTGAACAACCGCGATACGCTGTCCATGGCCTACACGCCGGGCGTCGCGCGCGTCTGTCTGGCCATTGCCGACGACAAACGCAAAGCCAACATCTTCACCATCAAGCACAACTCGGTGGCGGTGGTCAGCGACGGCTCGGCCGTGTTGGGCTTGGGCAACATTGGCCCTGAAGCGGCCATACCGGTCATGGAGGGCAAGGCGATGTTGTTCAAGGAATTCGCCGACATCGATGCCTTTCCGATTTGCCTCGATACCCAGGACCCGGAGGAAATCATCCTGGCCACGCGCTGGATCGCGCCCGTGTT
>JBGPVO010000058.1:0-7521 GCA_041491705.1 Verrucomicrobiia bacterium | reverse complement strand
TACAACACGGAAGTTTGTTTGAACCGAAGAAACTGGGTCATTGTCGGATTGCTGGTTGTGGGCTGGATCATATTCCTGGGCCAACCGACCACCTTTTCGGCCAGATTGCGCATGGTTTTTGTACAACTTTGCACGCCGTTCGTGAAGCTGGGTGATTATGTACCCTTCGTCCAGTCGCGTCGCGCGCTCGCGAAACAAAATGAGGAACTGCATCGCGAGAACGACGTCCTGCGCCAGCAGGTCCGCGCCCTCAGCGAAACCGGCCGCGAGAATCTCCGCCTTCGTCAACTTCTCAGTCTGAAGGAGCACCCGGCTTTTCACACCGTATCGGCGCGAGTCATCGGTCGCGACGCCTCGAACTGGTACAAGAGCATCCAGATCGACCGTGGCAGCAACGACGGCATTCGCGTCGACACGGCCGTGCTCAACGCGGACGGTCTCATCGGCAAGATCGTCGCCGTCACCAAAGGCGAAGCCCGCGTTCTCTTGCTCGCCGACCCAAACTGTAAAGTCAGCGCGTTTCTCCAGGACACACGCGAACCCGGCGTCGCGTCGGGCGTTGGCGCCGCTTTCACGTTCTCGCCACGCTGCATGATGACTTACGTGAATCGTAATGCGAAGGTCAGGGCGGGCGAAGCCGTGATTACTTCTGGCCTCAGTAGCGTGTTCCCGAAGGGCATCCTCATCGGCACCGTCACGCGGGCTCAGCTTAACCAACAAACGGGCATGTATCAGGACGTCGACATCAAGCCTGCAGTGGATTTCCGACGCCTCGAAGAAGTGATCGTAATTGTGAACCAGGAATGAACATCCTTATCGCCATTGCCGGAATTGTTCTGGCGGCCGCGCTACAGGCGCGAATGCCGACGTTGTGGTGGTTGGGCGGCCTGCGCATGGAACTCCTGCCGGCACTCGTCGTGTACGCGGCGCTGACGATGCATCGCCGACGTGCTCTGGCTGTCGCGCTCGTGGCGGGCCTGACGCAGGACGCATTGTCCGCGACGCCGTTTGGCGTCTCGGCGTTGGCGTACGGCGTTGCGGCGGTGCTGATGACGAACCTGCGGGGGGCGCTGGACCGTGATTTGCCGTGGATCCAACTGGGCGCGGGCGCGCTTACATCGATCGCCGCCTCAATCATCCCCTTGTTCGTGGTCGGCATTTCCTTCGGAGCGGTTCTCAAATTGCTGCTGATCGCATTCATCAGCGGAGCGTTCACGGTGATGCTGTTCTTCGCGCTCGATTACTCACGGATGGTTTGGGGGAACGCATGATCATCAGCGCGCCATTTCGGGAAGACAACCCCCGCCTGCGAGCCATCGGCACGATCGTCGCCCTGGGCTTTTTCATGCTGCTGGCCGCCCTGTGGCGCGTACAAGTCATGTACGGCGAACACTACGACAACAAACAGGGAGCACAGTCGCTACGCCGCATCCGCATTCCGGCGGCTCGCGGCGAAATTGTCGATCGCAACGGGGTCGTGCTTGCCAATAACCGCCCCAGTTATGACATCGCCATTTATCTCGATCAACTCGGTCGTTTTTCGAAGAAGGCAAACGTCGTGGCCATCGCACACTCGAATCTGGTCGCGTTGAGCTCCGTTGTTGGTCTGCCACTGACGCTTGCGGACAGAGACTTGCAGGTTCACTACGAATACCGCCGCCCGCTTCCGCTACGCATTTGGCAGGATGTCCGCCCGGAAACGGTCGCCGCCTTCGCCGAACGCGCCAGCAATCTTCCCGGCGCAGAATTGATTGTCATGCCGGTCCGCCAGTATCCGCAAGGCTCGCTCGCAGCGCATTTGCTGGGCTTCGTCAACAAGGCAGACGAGAGCGACGACAAGGAAATCGAGAAGTTCTATTACTACCAGCCGGACAGCGTCGGACAGCAGGGCGTCGAGAAGGCGTGTGACGAGTACCTGCGCGGTTCGCCGGGCGGACGCACAATCCGCGTGACCCCCGCCGGTATGCTCGCGGATGATCTCGGCGAAAAACCCGCTGAGCGTGGCGGTCGCGTCACGTTGACGATTGATGTGCATCTGCAGCGCATCGTGGAAGATGCGTTGGCGCAGGTACACCTGCCCGCGGGCAGGGAACTGCGCGGCGCAGCCGTGCTGCTCGACGTGCGGACAGGCGAAATCCTGGCGATGGCGTCGGTGCCGAGCTTCGATCCCAACATCTTTAATCCGGGCACGCCTGCGCCAGCAGTTCAGGCCGTCTTTAGCGATGCCGCCAAGCCAATGCTTAACCGCGTTATTGGCGGCCGTTACCCACCCGGCTCGACATTCAAGCCCATCACGCTCCTGGCAGGACTCGAGTCCGGAGCGATCTCGCCGCAAGACACGGTCGTGTGCTCAGGATCCATCCAAATCGGCAACTGGCCACGCCCCTTTCGCTGTTCCAATCACTCGGGACATGGGCCCATCGATGCCTACAATGCCATCGCGGAATCGTGCGATGTGTGGTTTTACAGGGAAGGCTTGAAGGTCGGCCCCGATGCGATCACCAGGATGGCCGGCGAATTTGGCCTCGGACAACCGACCGGCTTCGATGTGGGACGTGAGCAGTGGGGGTTCGTGCCGACGCGCGCGTGGAAATGGTCGCAACACCGTGAAAAATGGTTGGATGGCAATACGGCGCAATTGTCCATCGGGCAAAGTTATCTGCTCGTCACGCCCATGCAAATGGCCTGCGTGGCGGCAACGTTTGCCAATCGTGGCACCTGTTTGCGTCCCTACGTCGTGAAGCGGATCGAGCCCGTGGATGGTCAGGTGGTGCATGAGGGCGAAACAGACATTCGCGCCCATCTGAGCGCGAATCCGCAACAACTGGAATTCGTGCGGCGGGCGATGCTGGGCGCCGTGCAGGATGCCCGCGGTACGGCGCACCGAGCCGACGTGAAGGGACTAAGCGTCGCCGGCAAGACCGGTACAGCCGAGTACGACACGAAGGAGGGGCGTTTGAATTGCGGGTGGTTCATCGGGTTCGCGCCGTATGACCAACCCCAGGTTGCGGTGGCCGTATTGATCGAAGGCGCGGTCAGCGGCGGACAAACGGCCGCGCCGGTGGCGGGGAGGATTTTTGCACAGATGTTCGGAAGGAACGCCGAGGACAACGTTGTGGCGGAATCAGGAGCGTATGCGGATTAAGCAGTACATCGAGACGATCAGGCGCATGGACTGGCTGCTGTTCGGTGCGATGGCAGCACTGGCGGTCGCCAGCGTCTTCTTCATTTACAGCGCGACGTATTCTGGCCCGGGGTCAGCGGCAGCGCATCATGACCGATTACCCATGTACCAGATGCAGATAATCTGGTTCGCTGTCGGGTTGCTGGTGTATTTGGTGTCGGCGTTGGTGGACTATCGTCTCATCTGCCAGTGGGCCACGGTATGGTACGTGATCGCGCTGGGACTGCTCGTGGTGGTGCTGGTGGCCGGTGTGAAGATTTATGGCGCACGACGGTGGTTGGGGTGGCACGGTTTCGGCATTCAGCCCGCGGAAATCGCGAAGCTCGCGACGCTGATCGCCATTTCGTACTACTTGTTTCATCACACTTTGGAGTCGCGGCGAAACCTGAACACCGTCTGGGTAGCGCTGGCGATGACCGGCGTGCCGCTGGTGTTGATCATGTTGGAGCCGGACCTTGGTTCGGCGCTCGTCTTGCTTCCGATCTGTTTCGGGTTGATGTTTGTCGCGGGCGTGAGAATGAAGCATTTGGTTCTTGCTGCGGCGTTGGGAATCATCCTGGCCGCCGTCGGCCTGCCGGTGATGTGGAAACTGAAGCAACACAAGACGGGCGGAAAGAACTACCAACAAGAGCGGCTGACGGTCTTTGTACACCGGGATTACGATCCCCTTGGCGCCGGTTGGAACCTCAACCAATCCCTCATCGCCGTCGGATCGGGGGGCATGTCGGGCAAAGGTTATCTCCAAGGCACGCAGAATCTGTTGGGGTATCTGCCGCGCTCGGTGACGCCGAACGATTTTCTCTTCAGCGTCATTGCCGAGGAGGAGGGATTTATCGGCAGCCTTGGCGTTATCGGACTTTATGCGGTGCTGTTATTTTCCGGGCTACGGATCGCCGCGAATGCGCGCGACCGTTTGGGAATGCTTCTGGCCACGGGAGTCGTGGTCATGCTGTTTTTCCATATCTTCATCAACGTGGGCATGACGATCGGCCTGATGCCGGTCACGGGTCTGCCCCTGCCATTACTCAGCTACGGAGGCTCGTTCGTGTTGGCCAGCATGACCGCCCTCGGGCTGCTACAAAACGTGTGGATTCATAGGAGGATTTACTGACTGTGGACGCGATCAAAAAAATACTGAAAAGGGGCGAGGAACTCTTGACGGGCCGTCGCCGGAAACGAATCTTCAAGGAAATCATCGTCAACGCCGAGGCGCTGGAAAACCGCGTCGCCGTGCTCGAAGACGGGCAGCTCGAAGAATTCAGCATTGAGCGCACGACCGAACGACGCATCGTCGCCAGCGTGTTCAAGGGCCGCATCAAGAACCTCGAACCCGGGCTGAAAGCGGCCTTTGTCGACATCGGGTTCGAAAAGAACGCGTTCCTGCACTACTGGGACATTATTCCCGAGCAACTCGACCAGCGCGTCGATTTGCTCGAGACCCCCGAGGCCGAACGCGCCAGGCAGAAGCCCAAGATTTCCCAAAAGGACATTCCCCAGCTCTATCCGCCCGGCTCGGAAGTCATCGTGCAGGTTGTCAAAGGTCCCATCGGCACCAAAGGCCCGCGCATCACGACCAACATCAGCATCCCCGGCCGCTACCTCGTGTTGATGCCGTTCAACCCGCAGCGTGGCATCTCGCGCAAAATCGAGGACGACAGGGAGCGCCAGCGCCTGAAGAAAGTCCTGCAGCGCCTGCGCATTCCCGAGGGCATGGGAGTCATCATCCGCACCGTCGGTGAGAACCAGAAGAAGCGTTACTTTATCCGCGATCTGGAATTGCTACTGCAGACCTGGAAGGGGGTCGAAGAAAAGATCAAGAACCAGCCGGCCCCGTGCTGCGTGTTCCAGGAACCCGACCTCGTCGAGCGCACCGTGCGCGATTTCCTGACGGAAGAAGTGGACCGCATCGTGGTGGACAACGAGCACGCGTACGAACGCATCCGCACCATGATCGGGCAAATCAGCCGTCGCTCACGCGGCAAGGTACGACTCTACAACGAGCCCGCGCCCATCTTCAGCAAGTTCAATGTCGAGAAGCAAATCGAGAATGCCTTCCGCCGCCAGGTCTGGCTGAAATCAGGCGGCTACATCTGCATCGACGAAACGGAGGCGCTCGTCGCCATCGACGTCAACACGGGCCGCCACAAATCGCAGAAGGACCTCGATACGACGATCCTGCAGACCAACCTCGAAGCCGCGGAAGAAATCTGCCGTCAGCTTCGCCTGCGCAATATCGGCGGTCTCATCGTCATCGATTTCATCGACATGCGCCACCGTAACGACCAGCTGAAGGTAACCCAAAAGGTACGCGAGGGTGTCAGGCGCGACAAAGCCAAGACCCGCATCCTCAACATCTCGCAACTCGGTCTTATGGAGATGACGCGCCAGCGCCACAGCGAAAGCATGGCCAGCGCCGTCTATGAGGACTGCCCATACTGCAAGGGCAAGGGCATGGTGAAAAGCGCCCTGTCGATGTCCGTTGAAATCCAGCGCAAGATCGCCGAACTCCTCCGCAAATTGCGCGAGCAGGGCCGGCACGAGCAGCCCCAACTCCGGATCTATGTCCACCCCGAAGTGCTCAACCGACTGCGCACCGAGGACGAAGTCGTGCTGATCGAGTTGGAGAAGAAACTCAGCGGCAAACTCAGTTTCCGCGCCGACCCGGCGTTCCACTTCGAGCAGTTCAAGATTGCGGATGCCATTAGCGGCCAAGAACTCGCGTGAAGCGGTTGAGGAATCATGCCGCAGGGGCGCGACTCGCCGCGTCCCTGCTCGTGGCTGCGCCGCTGGTGGCCGTCGCTGTTTATGCCGCCGACCAGCCGCGAATCCTCACGCCTGAGCCGTCCTCATTCGAAACGCTGTCGCGTTTCACCGAGTTGCTGGACGCGTTACAGAAGAACTACGTCCAGCCTTCGCGCATCAATACCGATTGGTATACCACCGTTGCGTTGCGCGGGTTCGTCCGCTCCATCGACCCCGAAGCGGATTTACTGACAGCCGAAGAAGCCACCTCAACCAACGTGTCCGCCGACGCTGCTGCCGATATCGGCCTCAGCTTCGCCATACGCGATGGTTACCCCACCGTCGTCTCCCCGCGTGACGGCAGTCCGGCGGCACGCGCACCGCTGCTCGCCAGGGAGCAGATCATTGCCATCAACAACATCCCCTCGCCTTTCTCGCGGCGCTTCGAAGTGGACCGCCTTCTTCACGGCGCCGTGGATTCTCCGGTGGATTTGCGCGTGCTCGACCCGGCCACGGGAACCGTTCGCGGCCTGCGCCTGCGTCGAGCCGCACCGGGTCCATCTCCCGTGTCGGCGCTCAGGTTTCTCGACAGTGGCATCGCGTACTATCGCGTGTCCGAATTCACGTTTGACTCGGTCGAGAGCCTGCGCACGGCGATGACCCTCGCCAAAAGCGAACGAGCATCGGGGATTATTCTCGACCTCCGTAACAATCCTGGCGGCGCGTTCCTGGCCGCCCAAACCGCCGCGTCGTTTTTCCTGCCCAAGGGCGCCGAAGTTGCCTCATTGGAGTATGCCGACCCGTCGTTGCACACGACTTTCGCCAGCGACGAAAGCCTGAAGATAACGGCGCCGGTTATCTTGCTCGTCAACGGCGGCACGGCGGCTGAAGCGGAAGTGTTTGCGGCGGCCCTGCAGGACAACGGGCACGCAAGGATTGTCGGCAGCAGGACGTTCGGCCGCGGGTTTCTCACCACGTCGGTCCGACTGGCGAACGGGTCGGTGTTGGTAATGCCCACGGCCTACTACATGCGACCGTCGAAGCAGATCCTTCGAGATAAGGGGCTCACGCCCGATGTGGTCACCGAGTTGCCCCGCGAGACCGAACGCGCGCTGGCGCGCATTGGTTTCGGTACCTTTGACTGGGAAAACCGCGGGGCCCGCGTATTGGCGATGGATCTGTCGCTGGCGAAGGCGTTGTCGCTGCTGGCGAAGTGAACGTAGTTGCGGTGTCTTGGCCCGCCTGTTAGCATACGCGCCATGTCCGCCATGAACCTACGAATCCGGCTGGCCGCGATGCTGGCCTTCGTCCTCGCAGTTCTTCCTGTGCGCGCCGAGGAAAGCGCGCTAAAGAAACTCACCGCTCAGGCCGGCGACCTCTATCGCCAGGCGAAATACTCGGAGGCTGTTCACGCAGGACAGGACGCGCTGAAAATCGCTGAGAAGAAGTTCGGCCCCACGCACCGGGAAGTCGCCACGGCGTTGAGCAACCTCGCTGAGTACCAGCGCGCGCAGGGGAATCACACCGAGGCGGAAAGCCTGCTGAAACGAGCGCTCCTCATTGACCAGAGGCTGCTCGGCACCAACCATCCCGAC
>JBGPVO010000057.1:0-7557 GCA_041491705.1 Verrucomicrobiia bacterium | reverse complement strand
CTTTCACAACTTCCTGGGCCGCGTGGCCCGTCACATCATAGTGGAAGCGGTAGTTGCCAAACTCGGCGAACTGGTTGAGGATTCTGTTCTTCGTATCGCGCTTGAGTTCGTTGACCTTGTCGTAGATTTCCTTGACGTTGCTCTCGCTGCCCGGCGTTTTGATCACGTGCGCGCCGTAACTCTCAATCTTCTCGAACCGTTCGGCGCTCATCTCGGCGGGAAGCACGACGAGCGATTCGTAATTCATGCGCGGGCCAACCCACGCGCCGCCGATGCCGTAGTTGCCCGTCGACGGAAACACGAGCCGGTCGCGCCCGGGCTGGAGTTCGCCCGCGATATGCTTCTCGATGAGGCAGCTATACGCGGGGCCGACCTTGTGCGCGCCCGTCGGGAAATGGCGTGCGATCATAACGACAATATTCGCGTCCAATCCGGTCAACTCACGCGGCAGGACGATGTGCGGGATACTCAGGTCGTCCTGCTTCCACGTGATGTTGAAGAGGTTGATCGGATGAAGCGGGTCTTTGCGCTTCATCTCGAGCGCCTGCTTGCGCACCTCGGGTTTGATGCGTGACGGATCACGCATCTCGGCAAAGGTTGGTCCATAGACGAATTCGGTTTTCATTCTCTGTCTCCTTTAGGGTTCGAACAAATCCACAATCTTGAACTGGTTCACGTCCACCAAGCCCCGGTCGGTCAGTTTCAACTCGGGAATCACTGAGAGTGCCATAAACGACAACGCCATGAACGGTTCTTTGACCTGACAGCCGAGTTTCGCGGTGGCGTCGTTAGCGGCGTCGAGTTCGTTCTTCACGTCGGGCAGCGGTTTGTTGCTGAGCAACCCCGCGATCGGCAACGCCACCGAGGCGAGAATCTTGCCGTGGTTGGCAACCGCGAACCCGCCCTGCATCTTCACGATCTGCTCGACCGCCGCGCGCATGTCGGCATCGTTCGTGCCGACGACGTTGATGTTGTGCGCATCGTGTCCGACACTGCTCGCGATGGCGCCCGATTTCAACCCAAAACCTTTCGTCAGCCCAAGCCCGATGTTGCCCGTGCCGTGATGGCGTTCGATGACGGCGATCTTGAGGATGTCGCTTTTCGTGTCGGAAACGACGTGACCGTTGTCGCGTTTCGGCTCGGCGAAAATTTGGCGCGTGATGATTTGGTTCGGGATCAACTCCATGACGCGCGCGCGCCCGTTTTTCGCTTTGATTTGGAAGCTGGAATCACCGAGCGGACGAATGCGGACTGTATTCCGCACGTCGATCATCGCGCTCATCGGTTTGTTGCCGAGAAGATACCCCTTCTCCGCGACGAGATGGCCGCGCTTGAAAACCTTCTCGACCGCGCAAGACTTGAGATCGGTGAGGACGTTCAAATCGGCGAACCAGCCCGGTGCGATCGCGCCGACCTTGTGCAGGCCAAAGTAGCGCGCCGCGTTGATCGTCGCGAGTCGAATCGCCAGCGCCGCATCGAGCCCCGCCTCGATTGCCATTCGGACCATCGAGTCGATGTGACCGCGCGTGATGAGATCGGCCGGCGTCCGGTCGTCGGTGCAGAAGAAGAAGCGGTCGGCGTTCTCAGGCTGGATGAGCGGCAACAGCGCCAGCAGGTCGCGCGTAACGGAGCCTTCGCGGACGGCGATGTGCATCCCAAGCCGCATCTTTTCGCGGGCTTCTTCAACGGTCGTGCATTCGTGATCATTGCTGATGCCCGCGGCGATGTAGGCGTTCAAGTCCTTGCCGCTGAGTTGCGGCGCGTGACCATCGACAACTTTCCCACCGACAATGCGCAGTTTGTCCAACACCTCGTCTGAATGATGCACCACGCCCGGATAATTCATCATCTCGGCGAGACCAAGCACCCACGGGCTGTCGAGGTACGGGAGCAGGTCCACTGCCTTGAGCCGTGCGCCGCTGGTTTCGAGATCAGTGGCGGGTACGCACGATGGGAGCATGACGTACACGCTGAGCGGCTGGTATTTCGCCGTCTTCAGCACGTACTCGATGCCCTCGGTGCCGAGCACGTTGGCCAGCTCGTGCGGGTCGGCCATGATGGTGGTCGTGCCGTGCGGCATGACGGTCTTCGCAAACTCCCACACCGTGACCATCGAGCTTTCGATGTGCATGTGGCCGTCGATGAAGCCCGGCGTGATGAACTTGCCGCGCGCATCGAGTTCGTTTGGGCCGCTGTAGCTGCCCACGCCCGCGATGAGCTCGCCGCAGATCGCGATGTCAGCGGCATACACTTCGTTGCTGAGGACATTGACGATCTGGCCGCTCTTGATGACAAGGTCGGCAGGCTCTTCTCCGCGGGCAACGTTGATAAGTCGGGACAGATTCACGGCAAACTTTCGTTAAACTACGGCAAAGGAAACCGTAAAGTCAATTGACAGAATCGACCCTGTGGCGGCCTTGCGTCCATTGCCGTTCCCGGCCTCGTCAAGAGGATGTTTCTTCAATCCGGGGCACCCCATTGTCAACATGGGGCCAAGGGTCCACTAATGTTGCAGGGCGACCAACTCGCGTTCGGTTCGATCCCGCATGAAGATCGCGCCCGCGAAACATTTTTGCGCGCACAACGAACAGCCGATGCAGTAAGCCGGATCAAACACGGGTACCTTTCGCCCGTCCAGGCTGATGGCCAGATACGGACAGCGCGTGCAATTGCCGCAGTGCTCGCAGAGATCACGAATCACCTCGGGCAGTTTCTTGGTCGCGGAAAGCGCCATGAAATCCGTGATCGGCTGCGGCTGGGCACTGCCAATCAATTCCTTGACCGAACGGAAGCCGCGCTCCTCCATCAGATAGCTCAGGCCAGAGTGAAGTTCGTCCACGATACCCAGGCCATACTTCATCACGATCGTGCAGAACTGCACCGTCTGCGCGCCGAGAGCCAGGAAGTTGGCCGCGCCTTTATAGTCCATCGGGCCGCCGTTGCCCGAAACGGTGATGCCCATGCCGCCCACTCTCGCCAGCGTCAGATTACTGATGGGCAGGACGCCCTCACCCGACATGCCGATGACCACGCCTTCCTCCCAGCGTCGCTTGGCTGACGTGCGAAACGCCAGTGACGGGAAACTGTTGGCCAACGTCACACCGGCTTTCTTGTTCTGGTACTTCGCGAACACTTCCTGAATCCGTTTGATGATCGGCTGGATGGCGGTAACGGCCGCTGTGAGCTTGAACAGCTTCGGATTGTCTTCGCTGCTGGCCTCCATCACCCAGTCAATGATTTTGGCCGTCAAATCCGCATTCTGGGAAACAACGTCGCCACACGTGCCGTCGCCGCCTTGTGGACAAGAGAGGCTGTATTCGACGCCCATCGCCCCGGCGCTCTCCAGCTTGTTCGTGTTCGATTGCCACCCCGCCCGGTCTTCTTCGTCACGGCCCGTGACCGGCCCGCCGGTCGAGGCGAGCGTGAGCCGGTCCGGAAATTCCTTCACCAATCGCTCGACTTCCTTGCGGACGCGGTCGATCGAATGCCCGGAGACGTTGTCGCAATTGGCGTAAGTCGAGCGCCCGAGCACGAACATGTACTCGCTCGGGATGTGAATCGGCACGTTGTCAAAGGCGGTCTTCATAACGCCGCCGGACCAGCCCCGCTCGTAGGCGTTGCGCATCTGGGCGTAACCGTCCGTGTGCGGCGCGGCCGAGAGCAGGAACGGCGAGCGGATCGGGCGACCAAAGAACTCCGCATCGAGCGGAACGGGACACACCGCTGTGCCTGCCAAAACCACCCGGCTTTTCGCGCGGCTCCGAATGCGCGGTTTGCTCTCGCCCCGGATAAATGCGTCGGCTTCCAGCGCCGCATTCTTGCCACTGGCCACCGACTCAACTACGGTAGACGAGCCCAGCACCATGTCGCCTGCGTAAAGGATCCCCCGGGCCTTCGTCGCTGGCAGTTTGGGTCGGCCGCCGATGGCGGAAATCACGATATCGAACTCGCGGAAGACCGGCGATTCCTTCTTATTGACGACGAAGTTCTCCGGCCGCGGCGATTTGCCCGGGGGCAGCATCATCCTGGCGATGCGCAAGCCCTTGACCCGCTTCCCTTGGTGGACTACGGCGATGGGTCGGCAGCAGCTCGAAATCTCGATGCCGTGCTCAAGCAGCATGTCTCGCTCATACTGCGTCAGCGGCATGTTCTCCGGCTTGCGACGGTAAATGAGTTCCACCGAAGACGCCCCGAGCCGCCTGGCCGTGGTCGCGCAATCCGCGGCCACCGCCCCGCCACCGAGAACGGCCACTTTCTTGCCCGCCACGCGGATCTTCTTCTGGTTCTCCAGATACTCCTGCCACGACACCGTGTATTCTTCGCCGGGGATACCGAGTCGCATGGGCTCGCCCAACCCGGCACACACGATGATGGCGTCGTGCGTCTTGAGCAACTCGTCCGGGTTGGCAATGGCTCGGCCAAGCTTGAACTCGACTGCGCCAAGGCGCTCGACGAATTCGATGTCGGCACGCGCCATCTTCTTGTCCAGTCTGTAGTCAGGGATGAGATTCATCATCCCGCCAACCCGCCGGCGCTGGTCATAAATCGTGACCTTGTAGCCCTGTTGTACTAGAACGGCAGCCGCGCCCAAGCCCGCCGGTCCTGCGCCAAGAACGCCGACCGTCTTGCCATTTCTCTTGGCCTGCTTGAATACGACCGGCCCGGACTGGTTTGCCTTCTTGACAACCGTGGCCTGAACCGCAGGAATGTTGATCGGCGTATCGAAACACCGGCGCGAGCACGCCTTCACGCAAAAGTAGTCGGGACAGACCACGCCGCACACCCCACCCAGCGGGTTTGCGCTCATGATCATGGCGGCCGCGCGCCGATAGTCTGATTTCCCGCCCACGCGCGCGGCCATGATGAAGTCGGCCGGGGAGCAATCAGCTGGGCAGGCCTTTTGGCAAGGCTTCTCTTCGCAATACTCGCACCGACTCAATTCCGCGCGGAATTGGGCGTCGGTAAGACATCCGTCGCTTCGTTTCATGGTGCCACCGTGTCCGAAATTCCTCGATCTGGCGTCAATGCCGACAGCACAGCTTCACGCCAGCAACCAAAACCGGCCCGTTGTGTCGCTGGAAATCTGGCACACAGACGAGTCTTGGTCTGCACTTTTGACTAGTGCGTTAGCAGAGTCGGTGCCACAGCGGTTGCGGAAGTCCTAACACGTTGAGAATGCGTACGATTGTGGAAAATCGTGGCAACGGGCCACTCCAGCGCGCGGCAGCCACAATGTCAGCCAGCACACTGGAGTCCGACAAATTGGCACTGGCGCACCGCCTTCACAACCAACAGGGTTGGCGATCTTGACGGGCGGTTGGCTTAACAACCCAACCCGAAGAGCGCAGCCCGTGCGAGAATATGTTTTGGCTAGACTACGGCAAAGGATGCCGTAAAGTTAGTTGACCCAGTTAATTGTATGGCGGATTTGCATCCAGCGCCTTTTTGCGATCTTGTTAAGCGCCTCTTCCTCGAACCTGAGCGCCAGCAGACTATCTTCGATCTGCCGCTCAAGAAGATGTATGTGCCTGATCCCACACTCGATACGAGTGTGAAGTTTCACGGCAAGATCGCCGCCACCCCCGTCGGCCCTGCCGCAGGGCCGCAGACACAGATGGCGCAGAACATCGCGTTGAGCTGGCTCGCTGGTTCGCGCATCCTCGAACTCAAGACGGTGCAAATAGACGATCACTTGGCCATCAACCGGCCGTGCATCGACATGACGAATGTCGGCTACAACATTGAGTTCTCGCAGGAGTTGCGGCTGCACGAGTCACTCCACGAATACGTCGCGGGCATGATGCTGGTCGAGATGCTCAAGGCCAGCAATCTGGTCCCGTTTCCGCCCAGCCCGTTCGACAAGACCTCGACCATCTACGATTTCAGCCTCGGCTACAACCTGGCGAGCGTTTCCAGCCAGCCGGTCCGCGGGTTCATCGCCAGCTTGCGCAACGCGAAGAAACATATCGACAAACTACGGATGGAGATCCCTGACCGCTGGAAGCAATATCGCGACCTGCCCTACCCCGAAGAGATTTCCAGCACGGTCACGCTCTCGACGTTCCATAATTGCCCGCCGGACGAGATCGAAAAAATCTGCAACTTCCTGCTGACCGAAATCGGCATGGACGTCGTCGTGAAGATGAACCCGACCATGCTCGGTTGGGACGATCTGAACTACCTGCTGCACGAGCGGCTCGGGTTCCAGGACGTCCAGGTCAACAAGAAGGCCATCGACACTGGACTGAGATTCGACGACGGCATTGAAATGATCCGCCGCTTGCAGGCCGTGGGAAAGAAGCATGGACTCGGCGTCGGCGTGAAGTTCAGCAACACGCTTGAAGTGATCAATCACAGGACGTTTTTTCCGAAAGATGAGATCATGTATCTTAGCGGCGCGCCACTGCACGTGATCGCCCTGCGGCTGGTCGAGCGCTGGCGCCAGAACTACGGTCCCGATTGCCCGATCAGCTTTGCTGCCGCCGTGGACAAGCACAATTTCGCCAACTGCGTGGCGTGTGGGTTTGTTCCGATCACCACCTGCTCCGATCTCTTGAAAGTCGGCGGCTACGGCCGGCTTTTCGAGTACCTGAAGAATCTCGAGCAGGAGATGAAGAAGCTCGGCGTAACCAACGTCGGCGATTTCATCCTGAAACGCGAGGGTAACGAACAGGCCGCGCTGGAACATGCCCACGGCGACCACGAGGCGGCGGTTAACTACGCCAGCTTTCTCAATACCGGCCCGATCTGGAGCCGCACGGTGGCCGACGAGCGGTACGCGTCCGAAAAGAACAAGGCCGTTCCCAAGCGGATTGAGTCGAACCTGCGACTCTACGATTGCATCAGCTGCGACAAGTGCATTCCCGTCTGTCCGAATGACGCGAACTTCTACTACGAAGTGGAACCCGCCGAAATCGAGTTCACGAATTACTCGTGGAACGATGGCCGCCTGGAGCCTGCTGACCGTGGCGTCCTCAAGATCGAGAGAAAGCACCAGATCGCCAATTTCGCCGATTGGTGCAATGAGTGCGGGAATTGCGACACGTTCTGCCCCGAGTACGGCGGGCCGTTCATCCAAAAGCCCAGCTTCTTCGCCGACCGCGACGCGTGGCTCGACAACGCGAAACGCGATGGATTCTACGTGACCCAGCGTAACGGGCTGGCGGAGATCGTGGGTCGCATGGAGGGCAAGGTTTATTCTCTGAGACTGGACAAGAAGCACAACACGGCGTTGTACAATGACGGTGGGCTGGAGGTGAGTTTCGACCCGGAAACGCACAAGATCGTGAGCGTGAAACCGCTTGCGCCTGGCGTCGCCAACCATCGCCTCGATGTGAAGATCTACCACACCCTGCGCATTTTGCTGACGGGAATGTTGAATCCGAGCCGTGTTCATCAGATCAACGTCGCGTACCTGTGAACGTGGTCTGGATTTCCAGCACGAGACCTGCTAGTTCTTGACGATGATCCGGGTATGCCATGAGGAAGATTGAAGGCAAAATTGCTGTTGTCGGTCTTGGCTATGTCGGCCTGCCGCTGGCCGTATCGTTCGCCAGG
>JBGPVO010000056.1:0-7627 GCA_041491705.1 Verrucomicrobiia bacterium | reverse complement strand
GACCAGCAGAGCGTCAATTTCGGGACGCGCTACAATGAAGGTTTTGTGATGCGCCCTGGGGCAAACACGATCGAGCTTTCCTTGCGACGGCTCCAGACCAGTGACCATAAGCGTAATCTTGATATCTCACAGCTCGCGCGATTCATGGTCTTCGCATCGGATCTTCACGAGTCCGTCACTCTGTTTCTCGACAATTTCCGACTGGAAAGGGAACCAGAGCCGGCGACCAACACTACCGTGCGCGCTTTTGATTTCGGCCCGCGAGGCTCGTCCGTCATGGAAGGCTTCGTTGGCGTAAGTGAGACCGACCGTTACGACAAGGCGCGGGGATGGGGTTGGCTCGCCCCGAGGCAACTGGTTGCGGGCGATGATGAATTGCCCGACTCCCTCTGCCGCGATTATGTCAGACCCGAAGAGGGCGTGGAGGTCACGAACACGTTTGTGGTGGACGTGCCGAACGGGATATATCGGGTTGTCGAATGCACGCGCAACCCACATTTGACAGATCCGTACCGCGGCATCGACCACGATTGGTGGCCTGACAAGGACGTGTGGAAGGAGGAGATCCTGCCGAAATTCCCTGAGCGGGTATCCCGTGTGACAGTCACCAATGGACAGATTACGCTGGCCTTTACCAACGTCGCCGTGTACTGGCTCGCCGTTCTTCCGCCTGACAGCGATTGGCTGGAATCACTCAACGCGGCGCGCCGTCGCGAGTTCTACGAGAAGTATTTCTATCTGGAACCGTACAAACCTTCGGCGAATCCCGCACGGATCAAGCTCGCCGCCGCACGCGGCCAAACCGTCTCCGTGTTTTTCTCTTGTACGAGCGGTCGCCCGGCTGCAACCGGGCTTCCTGCGGATGTGAAAGTCAATGTCCGCGCCGTTCGGTTGATGGAACGACCTGTTGGTCGGGGCGTGTACCGCGTCGAGGAGATGGCGCTGATGTCTCCGACAAACCGCCCCCATGCCCGGAAGTTTGCGCTCACCGCGCGCGTTGAATCGACCGCCAAACCGGGTTTATACCGTGGCGAGGTTGCAGGCATACCCGTCGAATTGCGCATTTGGCCGTTCGAATTGCCATCAGCGCGCACCATCGACATGACGTATGGCTGGTATTACGACCCGTCGAGCGATCCCGCCATGCGTGACCGCGAGTTCCGCGACATGACCGAACACGGCTTCAACAGCGTGACAGCGATCAAACCCGTGGTGCGAGGCGACGGTTCGTTGGATACCCGGCAAGCCGACGAGTTTCTGGCGGCGGCGCAACGCGCCGACGTGGTGGGGAAACACCCGGTCCCCATCGAAACGCTGGGCATCGCGCGACGGTTGTCCCATCTGCTCGGCGCCGCGGAGTTTAGCGAGCAGTTTCTGCCGAAGTATCAACGGGCGCTGGTGGCATTCCGCGATTGGACTGGCGGCAAGGCGTTTCCCGTGTTGGCGTATGTCGTTGACGAGCCATGCGAGCAGGCCTTGAATCCATGGAACCGGAATTTCGACGACACGAGGCATTACCTGCAGCTGCATCGCGCGGCGGGCCTGCGGACTGTGGTGACACTGACGGGCGACAGTTCCTTTGGGAAAAGCTATCTGCCGTTGCTCAGTTGGCTCGACATCGTCTCTGTGCATCCGACAGAAAGCTCGCGCAGAATTTTGGATGCGACGCGCAATGGCCAACCCGCGCTATGGCTTTATAACGCGGGAATGAATCGGTTCACGTTCGGTCTTCTTCCTTGGGCTGCCGGTGCGACAGGGCGGTGGGAGTGGAACTATGAATGGTGGACGCAGGCCTACGACCCGTTTGCCCGCGTCGACGAGAATGCCTGGTCCACCGGCTGCGGCGCGGTGATGCCGTCACCAGACGGCCCGGTGCCGACGGTTGCGTACGAGAATGTGCGTGCGGGGATTGACGACTACCGATACGTCTTCCTGATACAGCGGCTGATTCGTCAGCGAAAAGGCGGGAAGGCGGACGAGGCGGAGCGTTTCTTGGAGGAGATTCGCGGCAGGATTCCGCGATTCCTGGATGGCGCGCCTGCGGACGAAGGGACGCTGGACGCGTGGCGGGAGAAGATCGCCGGGTTTATCGTCGCACTGGGGGAGGAGGCAGAACGAAGTCGCGGTACTGATTCGGGTCGCCCGTCTGACCCGCCTCAGCGGCCTTGATCAGGTTGAAAGCTTCCCGGGCGGTAACGTAGTGAAGCACGAAGTTCGTGCCGTCGTTGTACTTTCGTTGCAGGTGTTCATGCATCGTTGTGGCCGACCGGCCGAGCACGGTATCGAAATTCATTTCCTGGCAGCCGTGGGTATAGACCTTGACAAACACCCAATCCGGTTTGCCAATGACTCCGATGCGTTGTGCGACCCAGTTGTCGATACGCTCGACGACTGCGGGCGCGTGGTCGGCCACTTCGCTGTTCTCAATGCGGGGCAGCACACCGAATTTGCGTTTGCTCCAGTTCAGCGCCAGCGGTCCCTGCACGATGAGCAGATCACCGCTGGGTTTGCCACCGACGCGCACGTCCACGCCCGTGTCATGTGACTTGGGCCGTTGCGGATCGTCCGTTGCGTAATAGATCGAGTTGATCTTCCGCGTTTGGCATGCGCTCGGTGCGCTCGGCAGCGTGAAGTCGGCGTAACAACCCGTCTCGCGGAGCACTTGCAATTCGTTGTTCACTCCGCACCAACGACCATCGGGACGAGAATTGTCCAACGACCAATTGCCATGAATGAAACCATAGCGGTCGTTGGAAAGGAACCCATGCTGTTGTAGCTTGGATTTAAAGTCAGCAATCGTGGACCGAAGATTGTCCGCCGTATCGTGGTCGTGATGGAGATGGACCTCGGCTTCACCGTAGCCTTGACTGCACAACCGGGCGAGCAAATCCAGAAACTCGGGTACGTACTCCTCCGCCGGATAGAAAAACGAGTGTTGTGGGGGTCGCCCGTCCGCGTCACGGAAGTCGGCTGCCATCCGCGGATAATTCTCGAACCAGTGCTCGACGCGTTCGAGTCCCTGGTGCCGTGATGCCTTGTTCCATAACGGTTCGTAGTGGTCGACGAAGCAGAAGAACACATGCGTCGGCGTCACGCTGTCGGACGGTCGCCGCTGGAGGTAACTCGGCAGCCACAAGTAAATGTTCTTCAGCATCGCCACAACTCTCCATCCACAAATTGTCGGTGCCACAGTTCCAGGAATAGCAATACCAATAGCGCCGCTCCACGGTCGGACCTACCTCTCATGTGAATCTCAATCAATTCGCGCACACCGTCAGGGCGATAGACCCCTCGATCGAGCGTACGGCTATCCAACAGCACACTTTCGACATGCGGCCGCAACGGACCGCGCAACCACCCGGGCACATCGACGTAATGCTTGAAACGTTCGTAGCCTGTATACTGTTTCAGGGCCGTGTTGACCTTCCGATAGAGGCGCTGTGTAACATCACTTGCTCCGGCGGGCGCACCTGTATTGGCATTTGTAATCTTCAAGAGGGCCGGATTGAACAGCCCGAGCAGATGACGGTGGACGCTCGTGCCGAGCCGTCCCTCGGGTGTGAGTTGCAGCACCGCCGCGACGTATTCACTGTCGAGAAACGGCATCCGCACTTCGACACGGCTGCGCAGCTCGGCCAGCGACGGGACGCTCTGCCGCCGCAGATACTCCTGCACATACACGCACGTGACCTGATCGACCGGGTGGAGCGTGGGCTCGACGCCGTCGAACGCCTTATCCATCGAGTCTCGCGAACTGCCACGCATGGCATCTGCCAATTCGGGAACCAGCAGGGTGGCGAAATCGTCGTCGTTCAGGCCGCAGCACATTTGACAGAACAGTTGCGCTTTCAGTTCGGGTTGCGTCTTGCAGGCGAGAATGAGTCGATTGCAGGTCAATTCGTACGCCCATTGCATGCGCGCAATCTCACCGCCGTGTCCTCGTAGCGCGACCTGAACGCCCAGTTCGCGGTACTTGTCCAGCGTGGACATCATCACACAGGCTTCATCGAAGAATTGTCCGTCGGTAAGCCAGACCATTTCGCGAACGTATAGCGGCCAGCGCGCGAAGAACGCGTCGCTGTTTTCGACGAACGTATGATTCTCGAGGCCGTTGGTGACGCGCGCGATTTGCTCCGAGATGATTTGATCGGCACCGCCACGCACGTCGAGTGTCAACGTCTTCACACTGTGCCGTTGATGATCGATGGCGGCATGGATCGTGCGCGAGTCGTAGCCGCCCGAAAGCGACACGCCGATTTGCAGGTCTCCGTTGCATCTGGCTTCAATAGCTTGCTTGAACCGATGCCCAATTTCATCGAGCATGGCGGAGTCGTTGCGTGCGCCGTGCCCGATTTGCTTGCAGAAATCCCATGTTCGTTCCAAATGTAGCTGACCGGTGCGCGCATTAAAACGGAGCTGCGAGCCTCCGTGCAGACATTTCACATCACGCGCGAGCGTCTTCTCGCCGAAGATGAACCCGAACGTCATCAGATCAGCCAAACCGTGGGGATCGATGTCGGCTTCAACTGCCGGGTGGGCGAGGACCGCCTTCATCTCCGTGCCGAAAACCAGCACGTCGGGACTTTGGAAGTAGAACAGCGGCATCATGCCGAATTGGTCGTTCGTGATCGTCAACACCTGCATCGATCCGTCGTATTCGACGCGTGTAAAGCCGTCGGTCTCTTCACCGTGAAGCCAGCGATTCGGGAAGTTGTGAGTTGGCAGGATGCCAAGATGAACGTGCGCGCAGGCGAAGATGTGGTGGGGTGACACGAACTGCTCCACCTTGTACCAATCGAAATGCCGCACCGATTCGATCATGCGCGTAAGGGCACGCTCGATGTTGTCCTGCGGCTTGGCGGAGACGATGCCGACGATGCCGGGCATGGTTATCGATTGACGGTGAAGGCTTTCGGCGCGGTGGGCGGGCGCGGATCGTCGATGTACTTCCGATGCCACAACTCCAGCAGGATGAGTGACCAGATTTGGTGCGCGCGGTCACGGTTGCCGGTGAGATGGTCGCGCCACAGTTGCTCCAACTCGGGTTTCTGGAAGTATCCGCGCTGCGTCGCCGTCGGACCGAGTAGTAAATCCCCGGTCGTCTCGCGCAATTCTTTGCGAAGCCATTCCGCGATCGGCAGGCGGAAGCCCTGTTTCTTGCGCGAGAGAATCTCCCCCGGCACGAAGCGGGACACGGTCTTCTTCAAAATGTACTTGCGCTTACCGCCGTTGAGTTTGAAGCGTGACGGCAGCGTGGCGACGAACTCGACCACCTTGTGGTCGAGTAATGGCGGACGCGTTTCCAGCGACACCGCCATGCTCATGCGGTCCACTTTGGTGAGGATGTCATCGACGAGGTACGTCTTCAGATCCACGTACAGCGCGCGGTTCAACCAATCGTCGTCCGCGGCAGGCGCCTCGCGGTATAAGCTGCGGAACTTTTCGGCGTAGTCATGCGTCTCCGTCTTCGCCATCAGGTGCCGCTTTGCGTCTTCGGTGAAGAGGTAGAGGAAATGTTTGCGCGCGTAGGCGTCGTCGGGATTGCGGGTGAGGCTCTCCAGCGAGTTGCGGCCTTTGAAGGTCACATCATCGGGAAGAGCACGCGCCGTTGCGCCAACGAACCTCAGTGGTCCGAGCGCGCGTCGCAGGCGGTGCTCGAACTGCTCCAGTGCGTACCGTTGATACCCAGCAAACAACTCATCTCCGCCGTCGCCGCTAAGCGCGACCGTGACATGTTCGCGGGCGGTCTTACTGACGTAGTACGTTGGGATCGCGGACGAATCCGCGAACGGTTCATCGAACGACCAGACGATGAGCGGGAACAGGTGCTCGATGTCGGGGCGCACAACGTGCTCGTGGTGATCGGAACGGAACCGCCGCGCCATTTGCCGCGCAAACGGCAATTCGTTGTACGATTCCTCTTCGAACCCGATCGACGAGGTCACGAGTTTGCCCGTGATGACCTGCCGCATCAGGCCGACGATCGTGCTCGAATCAACTCCGCCGCTCAGGAATGCGCCAAGTGGCACGTCGGACAGCAGATGGTCCTTCACCGTGCCCTTCAGCAGGTCGAAGAGTTGCTCGGCAGCCTGTTCCTCCGTGAGCGATTCGTTCACGTCGTACCGGACGTCCCAGTATCGGCGCAGGCGCACGCCGTTTCGGTCGCACGTGAGCGTGTGCGCGGGCGGCAGCTTTTGGATGCCGGTGAACATCGTCGCGGGATCGGGCACGTACAAAAGGCTGACGTATTCGCTGAGAGCGTCGAGGTTTACGCGGCGCGGCACCGCTTCATCTTGCAGGATGGCCTTGATTTCGCTGCCGAACACCAATGACTTCCCGTCGAGCACGGTGTAATGAAGGGGTTTGATGCCGAGGCGGTCGCGGGCGACGAAGAGTGTCTCCGTGCGCGAGTCCCAGATGGCAAACGCAAACATTCCGCGCAACTCGCCTACGCAATTCTCTCCCAGGTCTTCGTAGAGATGGACGATCGCTTCCGTGTCACAGTGCGAGCGGAATCGGTGGCCCTTCGCTTCCAGACGGTCGCGGAGTTCAGGGAAATTGTAGATCTCACCGTTGAACACGATCCAAATTGTGTTGTTCTCGTTGGTCATCGGCTGGTGGCCGCCCGCTACGTCGAGAATGCTCAGACGCCGGTGCGCCAGGCCAACGCCGCGGTCGAAGTATTCGCCACTGCCGTCAGGCCCGCGGTGCGCCTGGGCCACGTTCATGCGCGCGATCAGCTCACGCGCGACCGGCGTGCCCTCCGCGAAATTGAATTTGCCCGCAATGCCGCACACGGCCTACCGCACCGTCCGTTTCCACGCGACTTGTTGCGTGCCGGTGATGAAGCGGAAGAACCCGAACAGCAGCGCGAGATTGATAATGACGAAGTAATGCGGGGCGCTGAAGACGACGCTCTTCTTGCCGAACAAACCTGGGCCTCCCAAGGCAAGAGAATAGAATAGAGACTGGAGAAAAAGGAGGGCGAAAAAGAACAAATTCGTTGCGAGCGCGACATTGCTGAAGAATGTCGCGATCATGAAAAACGGTCCGAACCAGCGCAGCACCTTGTGTGACCAGAACGCAATCGAATGAAACCCGCGCCAGGGCAGGAGGGAGCGCCAGCACAGAAACAGCGCCTGGAAATCGCCGGCTCCGATGCGAATGCGCCGCGTCATTTCGTGGCCGATTGATTGCGGCAGTTCTTCGGTGGCCACCGCCTCCGTATCGTAAATTACGCGCACGCCCTGTTCCCGTATGCGCATGCCGATGACAAAATCATCTACGAACGTGTTGTCGGGAATACCGGGCCAGCACGACTTGCGGATGGCGTAGATCGCTCCGTTTGCGCCGAGACATGAGTCCATGGCGCTCTCACGTGTTTTCAAATACGTCTCCAACTTCCAGTACGGACCTTCATCCGTCTCGCTGTGTTCGCCGTGGAGCACCAGTCGTCCGCACACGCCGCCAATGTGCTGATCGGCAAAGTGACGTGTGAGTTTTCGCAGCGCGTCGGGCGCGAACATGGCATTGGCGTCGCTGAACACGAGCAACTCCCCCCGCGCCTGTGGCACCAGCCGATTCAGCACGCCGGGCTTGCCCCCGCGCTGCTCGAACGCGTGCAGAG
>JBGPVO010000055.1:0-7637 GCA_041491705.1 Verrucomicrobiia bacterium | reverse complement strand
TCTCATGGCGTTCCCAACTTCGGCGCGAAGACCGATTATTATTACGGCGAGTTTCCGCAGCCGATGATGCAAGCCATCGTTGAAACGGCTGCGCGGGAAGGCAGCGCGAAGGCGTTCGAGAACGCGCTCAGGGACAGGACCGACGACTGGCAGCGATATTTCCTGCACTACGCAACCGACGAGACTCGCGCCGCCTGGCAGTTCCTGCTCCATCTGCCCGCGAATGCCGCCGCCCTCGATATGGGTTGCGGTTGGGGTAACCTCTCGATCTCGCTGGCCCGCAACTTTGCCACTGTGTACGCCATGGATCTTGTCCCCGAACGCGCGGTGATCAGTTCCCTCCGCGCCCGTGAAGCCGGACTGCACAACGTTCGCGCCCTGGCGGGAGGGAATACCGACCACCTGCCCTTTCCCGATGCGTCCCTGGACGCCGTGGTATTCAACGGTGTCCTGGAGTGGATCCCAACATCGTTCCCGCATATTCACGATCCGCGCGAAGCACAGGTACGCGTGCTGCGCGAAGCCGTGCGCGTGCTCAAGCCCGGAGGCCAGCTGTACATCGGGATCGAAAACCGGCTGGGATTCCTGTATTTCCTTGGCCGTCCCGATGAACACAGCAAGCTGAGGTTCACGACGCTCCTGCCTCGATGGCTGGCCAACCGTTACTCGCTGGCCAAACGCAAGCAACCATACCGCACCTACACCTACAGTTGGCGCGGCTATCTCAAACTCCTGCGCGAAGCGGGCTTGGCGGACGCCAGGTTTTACTGTCCGTTTCCGGAATACCGCGAATTCAGCGAACTCATCCCTTTGGATCGTCCGCAGGACCTTGCGAGGTCATTGCATCCGACCTCATTGTCCGGGCGCGTGAGCATGCAGGTGTGCAAGCGGGTGAACCTTCTCCGGGAGTTCTCCCCGTCCTACTCCATCGTCGCTTCGAAGACCCCCGGGTTGGAACGTTTTATCGACCGCCTGCTCCGGCAGATCGGCCTCGCGGACGGCGACGGCCTGCACCTGCGCGTCACGCGTACGGCGGCCGCGCTCCTGTTCACTCCGGATGCTGTCGTTCGACTACCGCTCACGGCGCGCGCCGAAATGCGCATGAACGCGGAGGCCGCGAACCTGCAAGAGATTGGTCCGCGGCCACGATCGGTCGTTGCCGAGCCGATTGCCGCAGGCGAGTTTCAGGGACAAGCCTATCTCGTAACCCGCGCGTTTCGCGGCGTTTCGGGCGCCAAATTGGCGAGACGCCAACGGAACCAAGCCGCGGTCTTGCGTCAGGCTGCTGATTTCATCACCGATTTCCACTGCGACACGCGCCGGGAGCAGATTTGCACCGATGAGTGGCTGCAGAGTAATTTCGACCGGTCGGTGGATTATGTCGGCGCGCTGGGGGCAGATGTGGCCGAGCTAAAGGCGCTATGCCGTCAGGATCTGTTGGGCAAACGCGTCCTGAATGTTACCACGCACGGCGATTTCAGCCCGCAGAATCTGGTCTTCGATCCGCGCCAGAACAAACTGACGGGAGTGGTGGACTGGGATTTGGCGGATTTCAATGGTTGGCCTGCCGGAGACTTGATTCATCTCTTTGTAGCCTTGGAGTACGAAACGTCAAGCAGCACCTTTAATGAAGCCGTGCGCACGGTCTTGAAGCGACTGCGCGACAACTCCGGCCTCGAGCGCGATTTGTTCGACTCCTATCTCGCCGCGTTGCGACCGGAGCCCGAACAAGTCGTCTGGGCTGTACAGCGGTACGTCCTGCGAAACATCCACGACAAGCACGAGTATGGCGACAGAAAAATTGGCCCGCTGATGGTGGCGCTGGGGACCGACCTCGCCGCGATACGGTTCCTGACCCGAGAATGGCTGGCGGCAACCCCGGCACGCGGGCAGAAGGGACACGTGGACGATTTCAGCGTGCCGTCGCCGCGGCTGCGCGAACTGGCCGGTGAGATTGCCACCTACAGCGGCGCTCCCATGGATCGAATCAGCGCGCTGCTGGAGAAGGAACTGGGCTGTCTCGGCGACCGCATGGCCAAGGAGTGGCGAAAACAACGGCCCGTCACCGGGCGCCAGATTGAGCGCTTCTACCGGGAAACCAATGCCTACCTCTATGAGTTATTGATCGACGGGGAGAACCCGTTTCGCACCGTGACGCGCGAGGCCATCCTGCAGGCATTGCGTGAGGTCAACGCGCGGCGCGTGTTCGAGTTTGGCGGCGGAATTGGCACCGACGCGATGTGGTTCGCAAAAGCCGGGTTCCAGTGGACCTACTATGACCTGCCAAGTGGACAAACGTCCCGATTCGCCGCATGGCGATTTGCCAAGAGCAAACTTCCCGTCGCCGTGGTGACTCACCCGAACCAAAGCAGCGGCAACGATGTGGTCATTAGTCTCGAGGTGTTCGAACACTTGCCGAATTTGTTGACGGCGTTGCGCGCCATTAACCGAGCGCTGCGCCCGGCGGGCCTGTTGATCTTCACCGAGAGTTTCGGCAAAACAGAACGTCATCCGCTACATCTTGCCCGTGCGGCCTTACAAGGCCGATTCCTTAACGAGCTGCTACAAGCCACAGGCTTCAAACCATTGAGCCGCTTTGGTCCTGAGGATTATCTCTACCGCGCGGTCAAATACCGCGAACCAGCCTGGCATGATTACCCCCGGGCCATAGCCATGGTTTGCGGTCGGGTGATGCGAAAGGCTCCCGTCAAGTTGTGGACTTCCCTGTTCGGGCAACGTTTCGCAGCTCGCCCTGCTCGGTCATGAAAATCGCCATCGCCTCTGCATTCCTCGGGCATGTGTTGCGCGGGGTTGAAAGCTGGTCCCAGGATCTGGCCGCCGAGTTGCATCGCCGCAACCTGGATGTGACCCTGTTTCAAGGCGGTGGGCCATCCGAGGCGCCCTACGCCCGGCATATCAGTTGTCCCGATCACACCGATCCGTTCTGGAAGCAGGTGACGCGCTTTACGCGGCGTGGGTTGTGGCGCTTTGGGCTGGGATCGCCGCTGCACTTACAGCAAACGGTCTTCGCGCGTCGCGTAGCCCGCGAGTTGCAGTTGGGGAAGTTTGACATCGTCCACACGCAGGATGCCGGCACGGCACTGGGCCTTGAGAAAGCGCGACGAAAGGGCGAGCACGGCGCCCAAGTAATCCTGGGTAACGGGACTGAAGAGTCCCTGGAGTTTCTGCTGCAATTCGACCACATCCAGGAACTGGCCCCGCACTATCTGGAGCTGGATCGCCAGAAAGGACTGCCCGCGGATCGGCAATGGTTTGCGATCCCCAACTTCGTCGATTGTGAACTGTATGCGCCGGGCGATCGCGCGGCCGCCCGCCAAAAGTTTGGAATCCCATCAAACCGATTCGTGGTATTCGACGCCGCGGCGCTGAAACTGACTCACAAGCGAATCGACTGGCTTGCCAAGGAAGTTGCCATTGCCCGTCAGAAGCATCCGGAAATCATGCTGATCGTTGCCGGAGCGACCACCCCGGAGACGCCGGAAGTCGAGCGGGCCATTCGCAAATACCTCGGAGAAGACGCCTGGATACTCAAGAACATACCCCGCCGCGAAATGCCGGATCTGTATCGGGCGGCGGACTTGTTTGCCCACGCCGCCCTGACCGAGATGTTTGCCATCGTGTTGTTGGAAGCGGGGGCCAGCGGTCTTCCGATGCGCGGCCACAAGTTCCCCGTGATTGAATGGGTCGTTGGAGACGGCGGCGCTTGCCTCGACATGGAGAACCCGGGCGAACTGGCGCTCTCCCTCATCGAATCCTACGAAGACCCCGAGTTGCGCTTGCAACGCGGACGGAACGCGCGCAAGTCCGTGGCGCTTCGGTTCGACAAGTCGCGCGTTGTTGATCAAATCGTCGCCATGTATGAGGCGGTCTTGAAAAATCGGTGAACTCGCCGCTCGTCAGCGTCGTAATCCCGACCTATAACTACGGGCGCTTCATTGGTGAAACCGTTGAGAGCGCGCTGGCCCAGACGTACCGGCCTGTGGAGACCATCGTCGTCGACGACGGCTCGACGGACGACACACGCGAGCTCGTGGCAGCGTACGGCAATCGCCTGCGGTACCTCTACCAACAAAATCGCGGCTTGTCGGCGGCGCGCAACGCCGGCATTCGCGCCGCACAAGGCGAGTTCATCGCCTTGCTGGATTCTGACGACCTCTGGCTGCCGGACAAATTGGAGCGGCAGGTCGCGGTCTGCGTTCAGGACCCGGCTTTCGCCCTGGTGGCAACCGAGCGGTTCGCAATCGATGAAACCGGACGGCGGTTGGATTACGTGGCCGAGAGTTGCGCGCGGGCCGGGTTTTGCGAATTGACGGCGCGCGACCTCCTGGAGTTTCCCGCGTTCAGTCCCTCTTCCGTCCTGGCGCGCAAGGATGCCTTGCTGGCCGTGGGCGGGTTCGACGAGGCCCTGGCCGCCGTTGAAGACATGGAAATGTGGGTACGCATTGCCGCGCGCTTTCGGGTGCTGCGGCTGAACGCGACGCTGACGGGGCAGCGATTTCATCACCGGAGCATGAGCTACCAGGCGGATTCGATGCTGCGCAATCACCAGCAGGCGATTGCGCAATTGTTCGCGCAAGTTCCGCAATTGCAGCGACACCCAGGCTGGCGCCGCCTAGCGGAAGCACGGATGTATCGGGAAGTGGCGTTTATGCGTTTCAGCGGCGGCAATCGCGTCGGCGCAGCAATGGATATGGTGCGGTCGATTTGTCGGTGGCCATTCGCGTTGCGCGACCTGCAAGCCCGGAAGCGCCGCTTCGAGCGGGCGAAGATGTTTGTCAGGTACAGCCTGGTCCGGACGCGCGGCTGATAACAGGAAAAGACGGAGCATCCAGAAGGCTCGATGGGTTTCATCCTTGTTTGCTTTTACGTGGCGATCCTGCTGGTTCGTCCACAGGAGTGGTACGAACCAGTCAAGGGTTACGAACTCGTCAATATCGTCGCCATTCCCACGATCCTCGTTGCGTTCATCGAGCAAAGCAAGTCCAAGGCGGGCAGCTTTCTCTTTCGCAACCGGTTGTCTCAAGTGATGCTGGGACTGTTTGCCTCCGTCTTGCTGTCGCAACTAAGCAGACTTCGCGTCCAGGGCACGATCGATGCCGTGCGTGAATTCGGGAAGATCGTCATTCTTTTCTATCTGGTCGCCATCTTGGTCAACACTCCCCGCCGTCTGAAAATGATGATGTGGATCATCATCGGCTGTTCGATGCTCCTGGCGTACCACACCTACCAGCAGGTGCAGACCGGACACGGGTTCGGCAACATTGAACCGTACGGCTCCTTCGATACGGGCGATTTTCGCGTCATCGGCTCCGGCATCTTCAGCGATCCGAATGATTTTGCCATGCTCTATATCATGGCCATGCCCTTTGTGTTCGGCCTCGTTGCCGGGGGGGCCTCAATTGCCAGCAAGCTCCTACTGATATGCAGCTTGCCGCCCATGGTGTATGTACTGTGGTACACGAAATCGCGCGGCGGCGTAATTGGTTTCTGCGCCATGTTCCTGGCTTATTCCTGGCTGTCGGCGAAAAGCCTCATGGTTCGTTTGTTTCTCGTGGTTGCGCTGCTGTGCGCCATTGTTGTATTCGGGCCCGAGCGCGCCCGAGGTGCGTATGTGGAGGGGTCGGCGTCGGGACGCGTCATGGCGTGGGGTTACGGCATCCAGATGCTCAAGGACAACCCGCTGTTCGGCTTTGGCTATATGCGATGGCCGGAATACAGCACCATGGCCGCGCACAACTCAGCGGTCAATTGTTTCGCCGAACTCGGGCTGATCGGCTACTTCTGTTGGTTCACGTTGTGCTTCACTGTGGTGAAGTCAGTATTACGAATCGCCCGTGCCAAGGATCAGGTGGACCTCAGGACCAGGAGACTCGCCAACGGATTGTTCGCGGCCCAAGTGGGATACCTTACGGCTGCCTTCTTCCTCACCCGTACGTACAACCCCGTCTTGTTCTTCCTCCTCGGCATGGGAGTGGGACTGGTTCGGTGGATCGAGAGCCAGGAACAAACTCCGTCGTCATTGGTGGAAGTTAAAACCCGCGACCTCGTACAATGCGCGGCCCTCGCGCTGGTGAGCATTCCCGCGATTTGGATACTGATCAGGGCCTATTGGGCCATCAGCGGCGCATAGAATGCAAACGTGTGGTTCTGTGTTTCCTTGTTGCTTTGAGAGCAAACATTCCCCGAAAATGACGTCTTGATGCACAACAACTTCCGCATCGCCGTGATAATTCCTGCCTACTGTGAGGAATCTCGCATCCGTGGAGTGCTGTCGAGCATTCCCGCATGGGTCGATCATGTTGTTGTCGTTGATGACGCGTCGTCGGATCGCACGGCCGACACCGCTGGCCAATGGGCCGATCCCCGGCTGGTCGTTATACGCCATCCGCAGAACCAAGGCGTGGGTGGGGCAACCCTGACAGGGTTCTACAAAGCGATGGAATTGGGCGCCCAAATCCTCATCAAAATGGATGGAGATGGCCAAATGGACCCGGGCGGCCTGACTGCGTTGATCACCCCCATCGTGAGGGGCCAGGCAGATTACGTGAAGGCAAACCGCTTTCTACATGGGCGTGAGCTGGCCCAAATGCCCTGGCTGCGGCGCCTCGGGAACATCGGCCTGTCGTTCATGGCCAAGCTAGCCTCGGGATACTGGTCGATTTTCGATCCCACGAACGGGTACGTCGCCCTTCATGCGGACATCTTGCCGTTGTTGGACAACCGGCGCATTCACAAGCGATTCTTCTTCGAGACCAGCTTGCTCATGGAACTGGGGCTGCATCGGGCGGTTGTGCGCGACGTGTACCTACCCGCCAGATACGGAAACAAGATCAGCCATCTGTCGGAACGCAACGCACTCCTTGAGTTTCCCCCGCTGTTGATCCTGGGCTTTGTGCGAAGGATATTGATTGAATATTTTGTCCGCGACTTTACCGCCGTATCCTTGCTCCTGCTCTCGGGATGGCTGGCCTTCTTGTTTGGCACGATCTGGGGCGCGTACCACTGGTGGGTCTCGTGGCGAACCGGCATCACCGCCTCCACCGGCACGGTGATGATTGCCGTCCTGCCATTGATCCTCGGCATCCAACTCTTATTACAGTCACTGGTCCTCGACATTGCAAACACGCCGAGCGACCCGCTTTGGCCATCGCATAGCCCCACCGACTCACCGCCATGACGCCAGGAACCATGCTCATCACGGGGGCTACGGGATTCATCGGCTCTCGTCTGGCTTCACTCGCAATGAAACGCGGCTACGACGTGCGCACCCTCACGCGCGCCGACTGGTCACAGGAGCCAGCTGTGCTGGTGACCAACAGATTCTTCGGCCAGTTCCCCAACCAAATCCCCGTTCACGCATTGCGCGGCGTGGACACAGTTGTGCATTGCGCGGCATTGACCGGGGGCAGTGAGCGCGCCGCCCACGCGGTTAACGTAACCGGCACCCTGCGCTTGGCGCGAGCCGCCTCGGAGGTCGGTGTGCGTTCGTTCATTTTTCTGTCCTCACAATCCGCCAAACCCGACGCCATCTCCGCCTACGGCTCCAGCAAGTACGCTGCGGAGCAGGCCCTGCGGCAGGCACGCAGTATCGACGTTGTCATCCTCCGGCCCGGCCT
>JBGPVO010000054.1:0-7712 GCA_041491705.1 Verrucomicrobiia bacterium | reverse complement strand
GGCTTCGAGGCCGAATTGCTCTTTGATTTTCAGCGTGACCTCCAACGTGCGGGCCCGGGTGCTGCCGCCGGCGCCGTAGGTGCACGTGGCGAACGACGGACGCAACTCATGCAGGTGGGAGAGCGTTTGCAGGAGGTTGGCCATCGCCTCGTCGGTCTTCGGCGGGAAGAACTCGAAGGAGATCGTCGGTCGCGTGGTCTTGAGGATGTCGCTGATTTTCATCGAGTCGTCACGGCTCGGCGGGAGCCTCGCCCTCCCTATTTGTCGAGGAACTTCTTGTAGAAGGGCGACTTCTCGTAGTCGCGCGCGACGCGCTCGATGATGCGGTCGCGGTGGGCGATGAGGCGTTTCGGTTTGCGCGGTTTCACGTGGTCGAGCGCGTACGCCGTGATCAGCGGCAGCGCGATTGTGGAATCCACGTAGCAGACGACGGCGTCGGGTAGTTTGCTGGGATCGACCTTGCCCCAACTGACGGCTTCGGCCGGCGTTGCGCCGGACAGGCCGCCGGTGTCGGGACGCGCGTCGGTGACCTGGAGGAAGTAATCGTGGCCCTTTTCGTCGAGGCCGAGCACTTCCTGAATTTGCGGCTCGGTTTGGAGCATGAAATTTTTCGGTGAGCCGCCGCCAAGGATGAAGACACTGGAGTTGCGCCCGTGGCGTTTGGCGTCGTAGACGATGCCGGCGGTCTGGTTGACGTCACGGTTCACGTCGAATTGCAGTTTGTTGCCTGCGAGGCTCATGGCGGCGACGTTCATCCCGATGGAGCTGTCGCCGGGGCTGCTGGTGAAACAGGGGACGCCGTATTGGTAGGCGACGGCGATGAGCGAGGTGTCCTTGAGGCCGAGTTTGCGCTCGCGCTGGTGGACGTATTTGCCGAGGAGGTAGTGAAATTCGTCGGTGCCCATGGGCCGCTGAAACTCGCGTCCGCTGATGACCTGGCGAATGAACGCGTCGGTATCGAGCAGGACGGTGTAGTCAAAAAGGATGTCGTAGATGCGGATGATGTGGCGCTTGCGGAGTTCTACGTCGTCGAGAAACGGCGAGCCGCGATACAGCTTCATGTCGAGGCCATAGTGGATGTCGTGATAGAGGTTGGCGCCCGTGGTGATGATCCAGTCGATGAAGCCCGCTTTGACGAGCGGAATGAGGCATGATATTCCCAAGCCGGCGGGCACCAGCGCGCCCGTGAGGCTCACGCCAATCAGCCCGTTGCGCGGCAGCATCTTCCGCGTGAACAGCTCGCAGCCTTCGCGCAGCCGGGCGGCGTTGTAGGCTTGAAAGGCGTCGGCGACGAGTTGCGATGCCTTCACTCCCCGTGTGGCAGGGCGGGGATTGAGACGCGAAAAGCGGCGAAACTTGTTGGCGTTTTTCATGCGGTTGAGATTTTTCTTCGTGCAAACATCCGGGCGAGGCCATAGAATTACGAACCGCGTGAACTTTTGCAATCTATTTAGGAGATCCACCCCATGGAACCAAGAGAAATTCACATCGGCCACAGTCCTGACCCTGACGACGCGTTCATGTTTTATGCGTTGACCCATGGAAAGCTCGATACGGCCGGACTGACGTTCACGCACGTCATCAAAGACATTGAGAGCCTGAATCATCTGGCAGTCGAGGGCGCGCTGGAGGTGACGGCACTCAGCGTGCACGCGTATGGATACGTGATGGACAAGTACGCGTTGGCGGGGAGCGGCGGAAGTTTCGGGGACAAGTGCGGGCCGATCGTCGTGGCGCGAAAGCCGATGGACATTGGGGAACTGGCTGACGACCGGATCGCCGTGCCCGGCACGATGACGAGCGCCTATCTGTTGTTGAAGCTGCTGCTGATGAATTTCAAGTTCGAGGTCGTACCGTTCGACAAGATCATGGACGTGGTCAAGAGCGGCGAAGTGGATGCGGGGCTGCTCATTCACGAAGGACAGCTCACCTACCAGCAGATGGGGCTGCACAAAATCGTCGATCTGGGCGAATGGTGGCACGCGGACACGGGGTTGCCGACGCCGCTGGGCGTGAACGCCGTGCGCAAGGATCTCGGCAAGCAGTTGATGCGGAAGATTTCGGAGTTACTCACGGCGAGCATCCGCTACGCGCTGGAGCATCGCAGCGAGGCCATCTCGTACGCCAGGGAATTCGGACGTGGCATGGACGCTGCTACTACTGACCGTTTTGTGGGAATGTACGTCAACCCGCTCACGCTGGACATGGGTACGAAGGGCCGCGAGGCCATCGCGCGGTTGCTGACCCGCGCCTATCACGCGGCGCTGGTGCCGCGACCCGTGAATATGGAGTTCGTCGAGTGATGGCGCAGGCGGGGGGCAACGAAGGGCGTAGCGCGTGAAACGAAGCTGGGGAGTTCCGCACCCATCACAGGCGTTGTTTCTATGGCTCATGGCGGCCCGGGTGTGCTGTGCCGGGTCGGAGTTCACCGCTCCCGGCGACCCCAATCGGAGCTGGAATGTCAGTGCCACCACCGTAGCAGCGTACGATGATAATTTCAACGGGAGCACGAGTGATCGGCAGTCGTCTGTCCGAAGCACCTCCGACGTGCGGTTTCGCGCGAGTGTGACTCACGAACGATTGTTTGTGGGGGGGCAATACGATTATGGGATTAGTTATCCTGAAGATGTCAAGCTGGGTGGGTATAATCAGACACACAACCTCAACATTTCGGCGAATTACGCCGTTTCGCCAAGGCTGACGATGGGCTTCAGCGAAGTATTTATCAATGCCCTCGAACCCGAACTCATACAAGGGCCGGCCAATGCTCCCAATACGATTGTACACAGTGGCACCTACGTTTATGACGCCATGTCAGGCAATCTGAACTATGTTTTGACGCCACGCTGGAGCCTGTCGGTCAATGGCGGTTGGGATATTATAAATTACGAAGACCACGCTGCGGCCCATCAGAATGATCACGAGGACTACTCGGCGACCCTTTCCGCGCTGTACGTCCTGGATCCGCGAACCACGGTCGGGGTGAATTATCAGTACTCGCAGAGCCTCTACACCCATCCGGGTCCCAACAATGGCCTGAACGGATATTCGAACACCGGATATTTGTCTGTGGTACGAAGATTTAACCCGCGACTGTCCCTTTCAGTCAATGGCGGCTATACGGTTCGCGATTCGGAGGACGGCACCGAGAGCACTGGTCCTTCGGCATACGCGTCGCTCGTGTACAATTACGGCCCCGCCGATACGATCTCGCTTACCGTTGCCGAATCGCTGAGTCAGGCCAGTTTCGGCGTCACCGGGCAGTTCAGCGCCCAGCAAAACACCACGGCTGCGCTGCAGGTCAATCATCGCCTTACGGCCAGGCTGCGCGCGGTGGCTGATGCCACGTATACTTACAGTACATTCACCCAGCCGTTGTTTGGGGTGCTGACGGTGAAGCCGAATGACCAGGCGATCACTTTTCACGTCGGTCTTAACTATACCTTTAACCAGTGGCTCTCCGCGGTAATGGATTATACCTATTTTGACCTCACCTCGTCGGAGCCGTTCCTGATTGCGCCGTATACTCGCAATCTGGTCAGTTGCGGGATAACCCTGACCTACTAAGAAGGGCCTTTGTCCGGCACGATAGTTGCATCTCTCGACAAGCGTGCCAAATGCAGGCAGGAGACTCACAGCTGGCGGATTTGGAAGGAATCCGGCCGGGAGAGATGCTACCGACTTTTCGCTTGCGTGCGGCCTGAAGATGGTGTTTAGTACGACGCTCTTACAAGTTAACTGATGGACACGACTCAAGCATCCCCCGAGACGCGGCTTCAATTTTTGGACTATTGGCGCGTCATTAGAACCCGCAAAGTGATTGTATTTCTGGTCTTTTTGCTGGTGGTTCTGACCGTATTCACCATTACGCTCTTCCAGCCGAAGATTTACATGGCCGTGGCCCGGATCAAAGTTGAACCGGAAAAGCCGTCAGTGTCACCCTATTCCGACGTACGCGATTACCCCGTGTACGACCCGTACTTCCTGCAAACCCAGTACGAAATCCTTCAGTCCCAGAAGATTCTGTACCCGGTGATTGAGCGCCTCAATTTGGAACAGGTCTGGGGAGGCGACACCAAATTGCCCCTGAACATGGCCCTCAAGCGATTGAAGGGGGAGCTTTCAGTCTTCAAGTACCGTGATACTTCCCTTATCCAAATCACCGTTTATGATCGCTCCGGCGCTCTTGCGGCTGAGATTGCCAACACTATCGCGGAGCTGTTCGAGCGCGACCGGTTGGAATTGAAACGCCAGCAAACGCAAAAGGGGATTGACAAGCTCCGTGAGGAAGCGGAGCAGCAGGCGGACAGGGTGCGCGTCGTGCAGGAGAAAGTCGAGCGGCTCCGTAAGGACTTGAATGTTCCGGTAGTTAATACCGTCAAGCTGAGCGACCTTGCCATGGAGCAATTGAATACCCAGTTGAACGAAGCCCGCGCCGATGCCGTGACGCGCGAGGCACAGCTCAACGAGGTCATGAAGCTCACACCCCAACAACTGCGCGGCGCGGTCACCACGTTCTCCACCGATGCCAATGTTCAGGTTCTGCTACAGAATTTGACCGATGCGGAAACGCACCTCGAAACACTCAAGGAGGATTTCGGGCCAGAGCATCCTATCGTCCTCGCCTTGATTGCCACGCGCGACAAACTGCAGGATCAACTCAACGAACGCCTGGAGGGGATCAAGCGCGGCCTCGAAGTCCAGTATCATGTCGCCAAGGCCCGTGTGGATGAGTTGCAGAAGCAGTTCAACGAAGCGAAAACTGCGAGTTTCCTGTTGGAAAGTGAAAAGTATCTACCCTTCCGAAATGCCCAGCGCGAGGAAGAGTTGGAGACGAAACTCTACGAGGGGGTGAAGGCCCGCGTCCAACAGGCCACCATCGAAATGGATTTGCCGCGCAATCCCGTTGAGGTTGTTGACCGCGCCGAACCGCCCTTGCCGCATATGTACGTCAAGCCCAACATGTGGTTGAACATGGCCATGGGGGTTGGTTTGGGTCTGGTGCTCGGCGTGGCTCTGGCGTTTTTCATCGAGTTCCTTGACACCAGCATCAAGAGAATTGAAGACATCGAGAGATATCTCGGATTGCCCGTACTCGGGGTGGTAGGACAGCAGGCGGGATTGCTCCACCGCGGCAATGTTTCCATGTCTCACCTCGAAGCGTATCGAATGCTGCGTACGAACATTGAGTTCGCCAAACCGGAGGGCGCGGCCACCTCGCTGTGCGTGCTTAGCGCGGGCGCCGGGGAAGGCAAGTCATTCACCGTCGCCAATCTCGGCTTCGTTTACGCCCAACACGGGGCCCGTGTCCTGATCGTTGATAGCGACCTGCGTCGCCCCGGCGTACACGCGCATTTGGGCATTCCCAACAACGTTGGCATGGCGGATTACCTCAGCGGCAAGAAGACCGTTCCGGAGATTATCCAGCCGACCACCACGCCGAATCTCTCGGCGATTACGGCGGGCGGCGGATCTTCCGCCAGGGAAGCCCTACATTTGTTGACGTCGCGTCGGATGGCGGAACTCATCCGGCAGGTGGGACAACAGTTTGATGTCGTGTTGTACGATACGCCGCCTATCCTCGGGGTCAGTGACGCCGCCGTCATGACTCGTGAGGTGGGCATGTCGCTCCTGGTGGTTCAGCACCGTCGTTACCCGCGCAACATGGCACGTCGCGCCGTGCAGGTCATTCAAAATGCGGGTGGCAAGCTCCTCGGATGCGTTGTCAACAACATCCAGTTTGGCCACGATGAGGACTACTACTATTATCACGACAAGTATCACGACCAGCTTGAATTCGCCCAACACTCCCGTGACCTCAGGGCGAAGCCCGTGGCCGCTGCAAAACCGTCAACCAGTGATGAGATCGATATATCTGGAAAGTATTGAGTGCGACCGATTCCTCATCTTCCCCTGTTACGATGAGATCAGACAGAGCATGGTGGTGAACCCGACTTCATGAATGCGACCCGACCGACTTGTCGATGCGTGTTATTTGCTAGCCTGTTTGTGCCAGCCGTCGTTCTGTGCCTCGTGGTGGGATGCAGCATGTTTGGCGGGTCGCCTCCGGCGAAACCGAGGGTCAAGACCGCAGGCACGACCAGTGATGATGAGATTATGAGCCGACTGCGTTCGGGAGACCAGCTCTCGATCCGCATGGACACTGGTCAGCCGAAGGACCAGGCGCCACCGTCGGAAGTCATCATTGATGAAGACGGTGATATCTCGTTGCCGCTGGTGGGCCGGATCAAGGCGGGCGGGCTTACGGCGAGCGAACTGGCGGAACGCATTCAGGCCAACTATGTGCCGCGCTACTATGTGCGTTGCAACGCCACGGTGCTCGTTGCGCAGCGGTTCTTTTACGTTGGCGGGGAAGTGCGAAACCCGAACCGCTTCCTTTGGAGTGACGACACGACGTTGCTGAAGGCCGTCAACACCGCGGGCGGCTTTACCGATTACGCCAACCGTCGCAAAGTGCAATTGATCCGCGGCAAAGAGACGCAAGCGTTCAACTGTGAGGAATTGCAGCGCAACCCGACCAAGGATGTGGCGATCCGACCCGGCGACTCAATCACGGTGCCGCGCAGCATTTTCTAAGCGATCGACAAGCGATATAGTCAGTCAACAGGAGGGGTCGCGCAACGGGTACGGTGAGCCGCCACCCTGGCAACCACAACGTCCGCCGCGTCTGGACGGGTCCACAATCCCCTGCGGGACACGTCTGTCAGATAGCCATCGTTGTCATTACCGCTTCGATCCTGGCGTTTGCTCCGCTGGCCTTTGGCGCGGTGCGGCTCTGGGCTCTGGGGCCGATCCTGATCGCCGTCGAATTGGCGGGCGTGCTCTGGATCATACGCATTCTCTCGACGCGTGAAATACCGGTGATCTTCTCGGTGCTTGGCCCGCCAGTCCTTGCGCTTGCCGGCTACACTGTTGTTCGGTACGGCTTGAGTGAGATCGAGCCGATCGCCCGTGGGTCGATCGTGCAGTTACTCGGCGCCGCGCTGCTCTTTTTTCTCGTCCTCAATCACACCCGCCACCGCTGGCACATTACCATGATTGTCTGGGTGCTGACCGGTACCGGCTCGCTCGTCGCTATGTACGCGTTGTGGCAGCTTCTGATGGGCGGCAGTTGGGTGTGGGCCTTTCCCCAGTACAATCAATACCTCGGCAGCGCCAGCGGCACATTCATTCGTCCGAGCCACTGCGCTGCCTACCTGCAGATGGTGTTCCCGATAGCGGCCGCCAACTTTCTGTTTTCCCGGCGCAGCTTCGAGCAGAGGGTGGCGATGGCCGCGGCGTGCCTGGTGATGGGCGCGGCGGTGTTGCTTGCAGCCGCTCCCAACGGCTGGCTGGGTTGGTTGGCCAGTGTCATCGTCCTGCTGATCTACGTTGTCAAGCGCGGTGGCAAAAAGTCGCGCTGGTTGATGGTCGGGGTGGGATTGCTCGGATTCTTCTTGGTGGCGGCGGTCGTGAGCCTCTTGGGGGCGGGGAGGGCTGGGCATGCGTTGGCGGCGGACGAAGGTCAACATCGAGCGGCGCTGTGGCGTAGCGCGTGGCACATTGCGCACGGCAGCACGTGGCTCGGCGTGGGACCGGGCATGTTCCGTTGGCTGTATCCCGCTCAGCGCACCGTGCAGGGGATGGTCGATACGCCGGGCAATGAGTATCTCAGCGCGCTTACGGAATACGGCGTCATCGGCTGCGCCCTC